>NZ_JADEXN010000077.1 GCF_015207075.1 Zarconia navalis LEGE 11467 | reverse complement strand
GATCGATCGCCTCCCGAGAGCATCACCAGCATTTCGGAGACCCCATCTCGATCGACGAGTCGCCCCAAATTGGGGTACACCAGCGCCAGCAGCGTCAGCAGCGCCCGTACGTCGGGAGAGGCAATTAAAGGGCGCTGGAGGTTCAGGGATTGGGTGGCAATGTTGCTGCCGCGCAGAATTTCCGATAGGGTGTATCGGGCGATCGCATCCATTCCCGGTGCAATAACAGCAATGTCTTGGGGGGCCGTACCCGATCGAACGGCTTCGGCGATCGCTTCTGCCGTTTGCCGGAGAAGCTGCGATCGCGACCCGGTTTGAATTGAGGTAATTTGGGCGGGAAGTTGGGCAAAAAAAGTCGGTTCGAGGGTTAAGCACGCGACCGATTCCCCCAAATTCTCCGCAAGTCCCCGCTGTCCGTTCAACACCTCCACCCGACATCGCCGGGACAGTTTGGCTAGGGCTTTGGGATTGGCATTCAATCCCAAACGCACTGCCCCGTCGGGATTGTAAGTGAAGGCACAGGGCTTGGACGCATCGAGAAACACTTCGAAAAGATGACCGGCGATACCGGGATATTCATCTACATCATCCGCGAGAACTCCCCCATAGCGAGTTTGCAAATACTCGATGTAGGTGGGGTGGGGCAGAAGATGCCGCCAATACAACTCAAAAGCGATGCCGTAGGTGAGAAATCCCCTTTCCAAACACCAATCGTGCCACTCCACCAGCGCCTCCCCGATAGCGTGCCAGAGTTCGGGGGTTTGGGCTTCCATGCCCGTTTCGAGAATAGTAGGAATCTCCTCCACTGGCGTGCCACTCGCCCCGGCAAGTTGAAGTAAATCCAGGGTGCGTCGCACCGATCGATATTCGTTGAGTCCCTCCTGACGCAATGTTCCCCCATCGAGTCGAGATTGCCACAATTGGGTAGCCAACTCCTGTTCTGTTTCCGGACGCAACCGCATGGGAAATTGAGTCTGTAGGTTTAACTCCTGCACCAGCAACGGCCAAAATAAAATCGTTTCGTCGAGAAAAAACCCCAGGGGTGTGGTTGAATGGATCGGAACTTGTCCTTGGAGGGTGGCATCGATCCGATCGCTCAGGGCGATGCGGTTATCTCCATTGGCAGCGAGGACGAGGATGGTTGGGTAGCTTTGCTGAGTTTGCAGGGGTTTAGGGACAACCCGACGACGAGTCCCATCCGGTACGAGGGTTTGTGCGACCCACATTTCGAGCAATTCCATGAGGCGAGTCGTTTTGCCGCTCCGAGTGGCTCCAGTAATCCAAACTGACTCAAAAGGCACGGGGGAAACTCCGATGGCGCGTCGCAAATTGAGTTGAGGGGAAATCGTTAAGCTTTATACTTTCGATTATCAGTCTTTTAGTATACTACGGAAAGGATTGGGGTTTGTTTTAAAGCGAAAAAATATTAATTGAATTGTTATTCGATCGCAAGTCGCGATATCGAGATTAAGTTAGCCATCGTCGATTCGGGAATTATGAAAGCATCGATCTTTTCCCCAGTACAAAAAGCAGTGGGATGGGTGAAACAGCGATACGCCCAAACGCCCGATCGCGCGCTAGAAGCCGCTTATCGATCGGCAATCGCGATCGAGGCGATCGAAAATGAATACTTTTCAGGCGAAAAAATACAATTTCAACGGACAAATCTGAGTTCGTTAGAGCTAGAAGCAATTCAGAAAGAACTTAAAACAAACTTAGGGATTATTCGTCAAAGAATTGCTGAATTTAATAGCAGTCGTTCGATATTAAGTCTGATTATTCAAACGACAACCGAACCCGCTCCTCTTCAGTCGGTCGATCGCGCGAACCATCAATATTTACCAGAAGAAAAAGAGCGATTTACCCAAAACTTAAAAAAACTCAAAATTATCGATTCTGTGGTGGCAAAATATCGGCAATCCCCACCCCAGCCGCCATCATCCATCTCTCGATCTCAGACTCAACGTGCTCTAACCACTCCCAAACCGAACGAAAATCGTTCTTCCGATCCATCGCTCCCGGAGTTGTTTCAAGATCGCATCGATCGCCCCAGCGATGTCAAACCCGTCTCCAAACGACCTAGCGTCAGCGTTTTGCCCCGATCGATTCTCCGAACCATCGATCGGCTCAAGCGAGAACTCGATCCCCAAGCCGAAAACGAAGTCGTCGAAGAGTTCCGCTATCACAAAAACAAAACGGTTCTCGCCCTCAAATTCATTCTGCTGCTGATACTCATTCCTCTGCTTACCCATCAGCTTTCTAAAAACTTCGTCATCTCCCCGATTTACGAGCATTTCTTTGCCGAAAAATCCGCTGTTTTTCTCAATCATGATTTTGAAGAGGAAGCCTTCATGGATTTGAATCGATTTGAAGAGCGGCTCAAGTTTGAAATACTCATCGGGCAGACCCCAAAACTGTCTGAAGAGGAAATGGAAGAACAGGTCGAAGAGAAAGCCTCTGAAATTGCGATGGAATATCATATTCGTAGCGATAATGCGATCGAAAATGTCTTTTCTGACTTGATGTCTTTGGGAGCATTCTGCTTGGTCATTTTCTTTAGCAAGCGCGAGATTGCCGTTTTGAAGTCTTTTATCGATGATGTGGTTTACGGACTCAGCGATAGCGCCAAAGCGTTTATCATCATCCTGTTTACCGATATCTTCGTTGGTTACCACTCTCCCCACGGTTGGGAAATTATTTTAGAAGGGTTAGCGCACCATTTTGGCATCCCTGAAAGCCGAGACTTTAACTTTTTGTTTATTGCCACCTTTCCAGTGATTTTAGATACGGTGATGAAGTATTGGATTTTCCGATATTTGAATCGAATTTCGCCTTCAGCCGTGGCGACTTATCGAAATATGAACGAGTAGCTAGTAGTCCATCACAGCAATGATGGCGGGTCGTTTTTTTGGGGTAATCTCGCGCCCGGTTAGCTCGACCTCACGGAGTAGTTACAGGAGCGCTACTCCTACTTACTAAAAGCAACGAAGTAGAGTAATAGAGCCTGAAAAATTTAATTGTATTTCTATAAAAGAACATAATAGATACATTTTTGCGATTAAAAAAAATTAAATCAAAAATCTAGCATTTATGATGCTTATCTTTCGATCGATCGATAGAGTGCAAGCACACTCGATTCTCAATTGGCAATATCCTTATCCTTACGAACGCTACAACTTCAACCCTCAAAACACTCAGCAAGATTTGCTTTACTTACTCGATCGAAAAAATGCGTTTTTCGCAATCTTAAACCCGCAAAATGAGCTTGAAGCCTATTGTTCTTTCGGTGCGGACGCTCGAGTTCCTGGTGGCGGCTACAGTGCCGACGCTCTCGATATCGGTATGGGAATCCGACCCGATTTAGTCGGTCGGAGACTTGGGAAGCACTATGCTCGAGCTGTGGTACGCTACAGTGCAAATCGATATTGTGCAAAATATTTGCGAGTGACGATCGCCCAATTTAATCAACGAGCGTGCAAAGTCTGGCAGAAATTAGGATTTGAGATAGTCGAAACATTCAAAAAAATGGGCACTCAAGAAAATTTTATCGTCATGACTCTTACAGTTGTTGCTCTTAAAAATATAGTTGAGTGAGTGTATGCCGATTTTCTCGAATCACCGATTCAATCGACTCTTTTCCCCGTTCGTGCTGCTGGCGATCGCCTCTGCAATCGTTGGGTTGGGGAATGTACCCGCGCGAGGGGCGGACAACGATGATGTTCAACGTCTTTTGACGACGAACGAGTGCGTTGAATGTAATTTAAAAGAAGCAAATTTAACCAACGCCGATCTAAGTGGGGCAAACTTAGAAGATGCAGACCTAACGGAAGCCAATCTGAACGGGGCAAATTTAACCAACGCCAATTTAACGGGAGCTAAGTTAATAGAAGCTTACTTGCAAGGGGTTAATTTGGCGAATGCCGACCTGTCGAAAGCCAATCTCACTCAAGCTAGCTTGCGAGTGGCTAATCTCGCCCAAGTTAATGCCCAAGGCACGATCGCCCCATTTGCCGACTTGCTCGATGCCACCTTGGAGGGGGGAAACTGGGAAGGGGCTACCCTCGGCAGTGCCAAACTTCGGGGGTCAATTTGCGCGGGGCGAACTTAAACTATGCCAAGTTGGGGCGATCGAATTTCAGGGGTGCCGATTTGCAAGGTGTAACAGCAGTCGCCGCGAAAATGCGCTTTACTAACCTCAGCAATACTCAAATGAGTGGGGTAGATTTGAGCGGTGCGGATTTGCTCAATGCCAGGATGGAGGGAGCAATTCTCGATGGGGCGAATCTCGAAGGCGCAACCCTCGCCAATGCCAACTTGAGCGATACCTTACTTTTGGATGCCAATCTCCGGAGTGTGAATTTGGTGGGGGCGAACTTGAGCCGATCGAATTTAACCGGGGTTAGCTTGGTTTCTGCCGTATTAGCCAATGCCGATCTCACAGATGCGAAGTTGGTGAATGCCGGTCTGAATTTTGCGAATTTAACCGGCGCGCGGCTGGAAAACGTCGACTTAACTCAGGCGGTACTCAGTGCGGTGAATTTGGCGGGAGCGGATTTGAGTTATGCCATTCTCACTCAAACTTACTTATACGGCGCCATATTAGTGGGGGCTAATCTCAGCGATGCCAATCTCGATCGGGCAGATCTCACTGAGGTGGATTTGACGGGGGCAGATTTGAGCTATACCAATTTGACCGATACCATCCTCACCGATGCGATTTTGACCGATGCGATCGTCCGGGGAACTTATCTAAGCGAATTAGAATTTTAAGCTTGCCCCAGGGTCAACTCAAAAAAGTCATAAGCTAAAGCCTGGGTAGACTCTAGCTTATGACTTGTGAGATCGCAGACTCGATCGATGCCGGTCGCAGTTTATAGAAATTGCGGAGGTAACATCCCGATCTATGTCAGTGCTTCCAAATAATCCCGAACCTGATTGCGGCGCTTGGGCTGACGCAGTTTTTGCAGCGCTTTGGCTTCGATTTGCCGAACGCGCTCGCGGGACAAATCTAGTTCCCGACCGATTTCAGCAAGGGAGTAAGGATTGCCATCGCCCAGACCGTAGCGAAGGCGAATCACATCGCGCTCGCGAGAACTCAAGTCAGCCAGCAATTTTTGCAGATCGCGCTGGAGCGACTCACGCATGAGTAAATCTTCTGGGGAGATATCGTCTGTTTCGAGCAAGTCGCCCAGTTCGGTATCTTTTTCCTTACCCACTTTGGTATCGAGAGACACCGAGCGCGGCACTCGCAGTAATACTTCCCGGACTTGATCCGGCGTCATTTTCAATTCGCCGGCGATATCTTCAAGCGTCGGCGTCCGTCCTTGTTCTTGGGCGAACTTGCGCTGCGCTTTTTTGATTTTGTTAAGCTTTTCGGTAATGTGAACCGGAAGGCGAATGGTGCGGCTTTGGGTGGCAATGGCTCGGGTAATACCCTGGCGAATCCACCAGTAGGCGTAGGTGCTGAAGCGATAGCCTCGGGTGGGGTCGAATTTTTCCACCGCTCGCTCCAAGCCAATGGTTCCCTCTTGGATGAGATCCAACAGTTCCAAGCCGCGCTTTTGATATTTTTTCGCCACCGAAACCACCAAGCGCAAGTTGGCTTTAATCATGTGCGCTTTAGCTTGCTTGCCTTCGACTTGAACTTTCTCGAGTTCTTCGACGCTCAAGCCCACCAATTGCGCCCATTGATGCTTACCCTCAACCAGAGTCGGCTTGAGTTGGCTCAAAGAAATACCCGCATCCGTCGCCCACCGCTCTAAGGAGGGCCGATGTCCTAACTGGGATGTGAGTCGATCTCGGACTTCAACGAGGTGAACGCAACGCTGTAGCAGTTCGTCGCCTTCCTCGGCAGCTTGGGCGCGAACTTCGAGCAAGCTGACGTATTGTTGAACCCTTTGTGCTTCAGAAACTTCTTCATCCCGTCCGAGGAGATCGACTTTACCAATTTCTTGAAGGTACAATCGAACTAGATCGGTGGTATTTCGTTTTGCCCGCGACGAGAGACTATCTGCCTCTGCATATTCGACTTCCATTCCAGATTGTTGCGGGGCGGTCGCGTTACTGCTGTCTTCAGTGGCTAGTTCCAAATCGTCAACGTTATTAGCATCGACTTGACGATCGTATTCAACATCTTTTAAGAAAGAAGTTCCTGGCATAGTGATTTTCTCAATAGCTCCTGGAAAAAGGAGACTGGGCTGAATGTACTGAGGATGGACTCAGGCTCGTTCTTCCCTAGGGCTGACGATCTCGAACTGATTGTTTCATCAGTCACCTCTAGGTCGAAAAGCCGGCGAAAGAGTTGTCAAGATATCGAGCGATACTGACTGTATTCCTTCACAGCTAGACTTGGTGGCAGAAGTTTGGTGGCAGAAGTATTTAGACTTTATTTCGAGGCTTTTGCCTCACACTTATCAGTATAAAAGTTTCCAACCCCATCTGAAGTGACCGGGGTCAGAGTAAAGTGATGATTCTTGTCACCGGGGCTGAGACCTTCGATCGCTGACAATGGTCACATCCGATTGTATTATATAAGCGCAGCGTTAAAAAACCGATCCGGAAAACCGAATTTTTAAAGGCGAGGATACCGCTCCATCAAAGACCTCACCTGTTCGGCATGGTAAGAGCTGCGAGTCAGAGGAGAAGCTACAACCTGTAAAAATCCAAGGGATTCGCCTAATTGTTGCCAGCGCGCAAACAGATCGGGAGCAACGTACTCTTTGACCTGAAGGTGCTTTTGGCTCGGCTGTAGGTATTGTCCGATGGTGATAATGTCGCAATCGACCGAGCGCAGGTCTTCGAGCACCCGATCGACCTCCTCAACGGTTTCCCCCAAACCCACCATAATCCCCGATTTAGTGTAAACGCGAGGCGTAATTTCCCGACAGCGCCGGAGCAACTCTAAAGAGCGCTCGTAATTCCCTTGAGGGCGAACCCGACGATACAGGCGCGGTACGGTTTCGGTATTGTGGTTGAGGACTTCGGGAACGGCTGCGAGAATGGTCTCCAAAGCCTTCGAGTCACCGCATAAATCGGGAACGAGAACTTCAACGGTCGTCCCCTTAGACGCCCCCCGTACCGCTTCAATGCAACGGACGAATTGAGCCGCTCCACCATCGGGCAGATCGTCGCGGTTAACCGAGGTAATCACCACGTGGTTGAGCTTCATGCGTCGTACGGCTTCAGCCAAGCGATCGGGTTCGGTGGGATCGAGAGCAACCGGCTTTTTCTCGAAATCGATATCGCAGTAGGGACAAGCTCGGGTACAAGCGGGCCCCATAATTAAAAATGTTGCCGTTCCGTTGTGAAAGCACTCGCCGATATTGGGGCACGAGGCCTCCTCGCACACGGTATTGAGTCCCAAGTCCCGAAGCGTTCCTTTGATATTACCGACGCGCTCCCACTGGGGGGCTTTAACTCGTAGCCAACTGGGTTTCACGATCGTCTGCCGATTGTAAATTGTAAAGCATAGACTGTTTGACACTCCCTAATATATCCAGAAGGGAAAATTGTTGTCGGACTCGAGGTGAGTTGCTCGGAACTGAGAATAACCCAGTGATGGCCGCAGTCTCTTCATTAGAAGCAGAAACATTTATCGGGTCAAGCCCGAAAGTTGCGACGCGCCCGACTCAATCCTTCGTTGAGGATGGTAATATCCTAGCCGAATTCGCTCGAGATCGGGCGATCGTTTGATATAGTAAGAGAACAAATACTGTAAACGGGATGTAGCGCAGCTTGGTAGCGCACTTCGTTCGGGACGAAGGGGCCGCTGGTTCGAATCCAGTCATCCCGATTTTAAATCGGACTTAGATAACTGTTATTGCCAAACAGTCAGTTAAAGACCTTGCGGCTGTGAATTTCCCCAAAATTGCCTCATGCTGCTATGTTAGGTTGGAGGCAATTTAGAAGTCATTAATAGTGATAGTGAGTGCATGGGGAGAGTTTACCAGCGAATCCTGCTAAAGCTGAGCGGTGAAGCCTTAATGGGGAATCTAGGCTACGGCATCGATCCCGTTGTCGTTGGCGATATCGCTCAAGAGATTGCAGAAGTTGCGGCGACGGGAACGCAGGTGGCAGTTGTTGTTGGTGGTGGCAACATCTTTAGAGGTGTGAAAGCCGCTTCGGCGGGTATGGATCGGGCAACAGCCGATTATATCGGTATGATTGCTACGGTGATGAATGCCATGACCCTTCAGGATGCTCTCGAACAAATTAGCGTCCCCACTCGCGTTCAGACGGCAATCGCCATGCAGGAAGTGGCCGAACCCTATATCCGCCGCAAAGCGATTCGCCACCTGGAAAAAGGACGGGTGGTTGTATTCGGTGCCGGTTCGGGTAATCCCTTTTTTACCACGGATACCACGGCGGCATTGCGAGCGGCGGAAATTGATGCAGAAGTGATTTTTAAAGGGACGAAAGTCGATGGGATATACGACTGCGACCCCAAAACCAACTCCGAAGCTCATCTATACAAAACTCTTACCTACGCTCACGTTTTAACGCACGATCTGCGGGTGATGGATAGTACGGCAATTGCCTTGTGTAAAGAAAATAGTATTCCGATTATTGTATTTAACCTATCTGTTCGCGGTAATATCTGTCGAGCAGTCAATGGAGAATCAGTAGGAACGATTGTGGGAGGTTCTTGTGAAGTTAGCTGAAGCTGAAGATTTGATGAAAAAGGCCGTGGAGGCTACTCAACGCGCATTTAACACGATCCGTACTGGACGAGCGAGTGCTTCTCTTCTCGATCGGGTAATGGTGGATTACTACGGTGCCCCAACCCCTTTGAAGAGTTTGGCAACCATCAGTACACCGGATTCTTCAACGATTGCCATTCAACCCTTCGATCCTGGAAGTCTCAATCTGGTTGAAAAAGCCCTTCAGACTTCCGATGTCGGACTGACTCCTAATAATGACGGATCGATCGTGCGCCTCAACGTTCCACCGCTGACGAGCGAACGACGCCAAGAATTCGTTAAACTGGCGAGCAAGTTTGCTGAAGAGGGGAAAGTCTCAGTTCGCAATGCTCGCCGAGATGCGATCGATAGCGTTCGCAAGCAGGAGAAAAACAGCGATATCTCGGAAGATGAATCGCGAGATCTCCAAAGTGATATCCAAAAGGCAACAGATAAGTACGTTGCTCGAATTGAGAAAATTCTTGGGGAAAAAGAGCAAGAAATAACGACAGTTTGAAATCCCCTTGGGTCATCTGCCATATTGGAGTTGGGGATGCTGTTGAAACGACCGACGGCAGATCGATGCTTCGGTGTAACTTCAAGTCTCAAATACTTGATTTTTCCTTCCAAGTAATGAGATTGCCTAAACTTTGGGTCGATTTGTGACTCCCAAAAAGTTGCACGAGATGCGATCTCCACTTTGTCATTTTTTCTTTTTTATTTTTTAACGATGTACGATTGTATTATTGTCGGCGCAGGCCCAGCCGGCGGAACAGCTGCTTATCATTTAGCAAAGCAGGGACACTCCGTCCTGATTCTAGAAAAGGCATCCTTGCCGCGATATCGACCCTCTGGGGGGGCAGTTTCTCCGGCGATCGCTCAATGGTTTGACTTCGATCTAGCCCCGACGATTTCGATGAAAGTCGATCGGGTTCGCTACACCCTCAAAAATAAAGATCCGGTGGAAGTCGAACTCGAAACCGCCGAACCGATGTGGATGGTAAAACGAGATACCCTCGATCGCTTTCTGGTGCAGCAAGCCCAAGATAAAGGGGCCGAACTGCGCGATAACACCACGGTGACGGGTATCGAGTTTAAAGGGGATAGCTGGCAAGTCAACACCACCGGCGAAGCCGTCGTCGGTCGATACCTTATCGGTGCCGATGGCCCGACCGGATCGATGGCAAAGTGGCTCAAACTCAAGCCCGCCAAAACACGCTTAGCTGCGGCATTAGAAGTACCGGCTTCCAATCCAGAACCCGCAATCGGTTTCGAGATGGGGTTAGTCAAAAATGGATTTATATGGAGCTTTCCCAAAGCGGATGGTTATTCCCTAGGGGCAGCAACGATGTTGGGAGGCGATTCCAAAAAGCTTCCGAGCATTTTAACAGACTACGCAGGAAAAATCGGGCTGGATGTGAAAGCTGCCAAGTCCTACGAGCATTCCGTGACCTTGTGGAATGGCGATCGCACTCTACACAGTCAAAATGCCCTCTTGGCTGGAGATGCGGCTGGAGTTGCCGACCCTTTTACTGCCGAGGGGGTTCGACCATCTATCTACACCGGCATGAAAGCAGCAGAAGCGATTTCCATGGCTCTTAAGGGTCAAGGCGACGCTTTGGCTGAATACACCCAAGTTATCAAAGATACTTGGGGTTCGGAGATGGTGTGGGCCGGACGGTTGGCCGGAGCGTTTTTCCGCTTCCCCGGTATTGGCTACAAAGTTGGTGTTAAGCAGCCGATCGCCACTCAACTGATGCTGAAAATTCTCTGCGGAGAAAACCAGTACTCTAAGTTAGTGGGTCGTGCGACCAAACGTCTCAGTGGCGGATTATTTTAAAAGCTAATACGGAGTTTTTTCGACGATCGCAGGCGCACGATATACCGTGCGCCTTATTTTTATCCAATTTTTGAATGGGACTTGAGGAGAATTCAACATTGGAGATAGAGAAATGGCAAAAAGCTTGATTCTCTAATTTTTCGCAATTATCCATAAAGTTTTTGGGAACGACGAGTCGCGGCAACGGGTAAACCTCCAAAGGTCATTGCCAGATTTTCTTCGGTAAAGACATCCTCCGTCGTTCCAGTCGCAAGAATGGTTTGATTGAGCAAAATCACCCGATCGCAAAACGTGGAAATCGATGCTAAATCGTGAGTAGAAACTAAAATCGTATGACCGGCATCTCGAAGTTGCAGCAGTAAGTCGATAATACTTTTTTCTGTTTTCACATCCACCCCCGTAAAGGGTTCGTCGAGCAACATCACTTTACCCTCTTGAGCTAACGCCCGCGCCAGAAACGCTCGTTTTTTTTGCCCCCCGGAGAGTTCTCCAATTTGGCGATCGCGAAAATCTGTCATCCCCACCCGTGCAAGACTTTCATTCACCACACGACGATCTGTTGCCGAGGGAATTCGCAACACGTTCATATAACCGTAACGCCCCATCATCACCACATCCGAGACGCTGACGGGAAAGTTCCAATCCACTTCATCGGCTTGGGGAACGTAAGCCATTAATTGTCGTTTCTGAGCTTTGCGGATGGGCAAGCTGTCAATACTCACCCGTCCCTGCTTGGGTTCTAAAAATCCCATAATCGACTTAAACAAGGTTGATTTTCCACCCCCGTTCGGTCCCACCAAGCCCGTAATTTGACCGGGTTGAATGTAGCAACTGGCATCGTACAGGGCGAGGCGAGCGTTGTTGTAGGTGACGCTGATGTTGTCAACAATAATTCCAGAAGTTTGAGTCATGATTGGTGCGGCTATGGTGTGTTCGGCGATCGAAATTGTTGTTTGTTACACTGGCTCAGTGAGTTTATTTTTCTCCCAGGCTTAGGGTTCGCCTGTAGCACTACCTGTCAAAAGACCGTTGGTAATCGTGCGGGCATCGTATTCGAGTAAGTCGAGAAATGTCGGCACCGGGCCATCTTCGGAAGAAAGGGAATCGACGTAGAGATTGCCCGCAAAACGAGCACCCGTGGCTTTGGCTACTTCTTTTTGACCTTCGCTGCTGACGGTGCTTTCGCAAAATACCGCTGGTACGGAATTAGCTTTGACTTCTTCGATAACTCCTTGAATCTGCTTAGGGGTGGACTGCTGTTCGGCGTTGATAGGCCACAGATAAATTTCTTCGAGTTCGTAGTCGCGGGCGAGGTAGGAAAATGCACCCTCGCAACTGACGAGATAGCGTCCGTTTGCTGGCAAGCGTTCTAAGTCTGTCTGGAGTGCGAGATCGATCGCTTTTAGCCGTTCGCTGTAGGCTACAGCATTGGCGTTGTAGGTCTGTGCGTTTTCCGGATCGAGTTCGACGAAGGCTTTGCGAATATTCTCGACGTAAATTAAAGCATTGCGAGGTGACATCCAAGCATGGGGATTCGGCTTGTCTTGGTAGGGACCTTCCGCAATGGGCATCGCTTCGATTCCCGTGGTTAAAATAACGGCGGGGACATCGCTCAAGTTGTTATAGAATGGCTCGAACCATCGCTCTAAATTCATGCCGTTGTAGAGGATGAGGTCTGCATCTTCGGCTTTTGCTAAGTCGCTGGGTACCGGTTCGTATCCGTGGATTTCTGTCCCAATCCGGGTAATGGATTCGACAGCGAGTTTGTCTCCGGCAACGTTACGCGCCATATCTGCCAAGATTGTAAAGGTGGTAACGACTTTCTTTTTCCCCTCAGAATCGATCCCACCGGTTTGGGTTTTTGCTTCTGTCTCATTAGAGGTGGTCGGTGCGGGTGTTTCTTGATTCGCCCCCGTGCAGCCCCCCAGCCACAGGGCGAGGATAACGCCAGAAGCGATCGCCGAGACTCTCGAAGGTAAAGGTTTGGTCATCTAAAGCTCCTAAGAAATTTGGCATCCCCACATTTTTTCGGTTTTCCGAACGTTCCTGGTTCCATGAACCTGACCCCCAAAAAAAAGGATGTAAGAGCCAGAACCGACAAATATTCTCCGACGATTCATACAAAGTTCTTTTTGTCACGACGAGGAGAAATAGACCAGACCGGTTCAGATTTCCTGTATTTTCATAATCCCATCATTTTTCATAATCCTTTCATAATTAAATGAATGCCAGGAATTGTAATATTTCTTAAAATTCCGAGAATTCGCAAACGCCCAGGAAGCTCCGCGTATGCCACGATGGGAAAAACCAGAATATCGGAGTCGGTGAGCGATCTCGATCTGGGAGGCTGGAGAGACTGAGGGGATTGATGCTCGCGACTTTCTTAACTTATCCCGATCTGAATTCTGCCCGGCGATCGAAACTTATTCCAAATCCGATCGAGACGATGACCCCGAACCGGAGATGCACCATCCGATGTCAAAAAAATGTCCAACCAGATACAGTAAAAGTAATAATACTTAATCAAATTCTAAAACGACGATTACCCATGCCCCTAGAGCAACTTTCTCGATCGAACTCACCTCAATCGGCAATGCAACCCCAACTTCAAAACCCATCAGCTTTTGATTTTGATATCACTATTGTCGGCGGTGGGGTTGTGGGTACAACTCTTG
>NZ_JADEXN010000076.1 GCF_015207075.1 Zarconia navalis LEGE 11467 | reverse complement strand
TATCGGCAGACCCAGTACCTATGCGAGCATCATCGGGACGATCGTCGATCGCGGTTACGCCCAGATGAACGGGAACGCCCTGGTGCCGACGTTTACCGCATTTGCCGTCAGCAGCTTGTTGGAAAAACATTTCCCCGATTTGGTCGATCCGGGATTCACCGCCAAAATGGAAGCTACCCTCGATCGCATCTCCACCGGAGAAGCCGATTGGCTGCCCTATCTCAAGGGTTTTTACGCGGGAGATACCGGACTTGCCACCCAGGTCAAAGAACGCGAAAGCGAAATCGAACCGAGCGATGCCAAAACGGTAGAACTCGAAAACTTACCCGTCAAAGTCCGCATCGGTAAATTCGGGCCCTATTTGGAAGTGGACAACGAGGGCGAGACGGTGACCGCCTCGATTCCCCACAATCTCACTCCCGCCGACCTCAGCCCGGAACAGGTGGAACTGCTACTCAAGCAAAAAACCGAAGGTCCCGAAAAACTGGGGTTGCATCCGGACACTGGCGAACCGATTTACATCCTCATCGGCAGCTACGGTCCCTACGTTCAGTTGGGAGAAAAAACCGAGGAGAACCCCAAGCCCAAACGGGCATCCCTGCCGAAAGGGAAGACGATGGAAGATGTCACCCTAGAGATGGCGGTGGGATTGCTGGCACTGCCTCGGTTACTGGGAGTTCACCCGGAAACGGGGAACAAAATTCAGGCGAGTCTGGGACGCTTCGGGCCCTACATCGTCCACAAGAAGGGGGGTGAAGAGGGCAAGGACGATTACCGTTCCCTGAAGGTGGGAGACGACGTACTGACCATAAATCTCGATCGGGCTTTGGAAATGTTGGCGGAACCGAAAAAGTCGCGGGGACGGCGCGGGACGAAAAAACCCCTGCGGGAATTGGGCAATCATCCCGATGATAAGGAACCGATTAATATTTACGATGGTCCCTACGGGCCTTACGTGAAGTACAAGAAAACCAATGCCAGCCTACCGGAAGGGGAAACGACCGAATCCCTAACGTTGGAGAAAGCGTTGGAGTTGTTGGCGGCGAAGTCATCTACCTCGAAATCGAAAAAGTCTACAGCCAAGAAAACCACGACCAAGAAAACGACGGCGAAAAAATCCACAACGGCGAAAAAGTCTACAGCCAGAAAAAACACAACTCGGGCAAAGAAGACTGCCGAATCTTAGATCTCTTGCACGAATCAACTAGCCCGACTTCACCTGAAGTCGGGCGACCCTTGCACGGACGCAATAGTATCCTCAGTCTAATTCTGCCTGCCGACTGACCGACTTGTGGAATGTGCTCTTAACCGTAACTACTTAACCGGACTTTATATGAGGTGCGATCGGACTCTGGCGGGGAATTGGAATTGAAAGCGAGGTAAACTGCCGCAATGGCAACTAATACTGCCGAGACGATCGCCGCGATCGCCATCGGGCTAAATTTTCGACGTGGTGCAGATTGGCTTTCGGTTTGCGGTGAGTCGGTAGTGGTGGGTTCGATTTGGAAATCGGTATGGGTCGTGTCTTGAGAAAGGGTCTGGGGAATAGAATGACTTTGAGATGAGACCAAATTAGAATATCCTCCCACAGCTAGAGCGAACTCTTGGTTCCAAGCGGGTTTTTCTTGTCCCTGCTGCCGACCGTAGACGATCGCGCGGGTGATGGTTTCCGACTCTAGATTAACAAGCTTGACCCGCACGAAATCTACCATTTGATAGCGATCGGGTACTTGCTCGTCCGATTCGAGTAGGACGTGCAGACAGCTATCTTTGAGGGCAACTTTCGATCGGATGCCCTGATACTTGAGATGTTGGTTGAGTAGAGCCGAAATAGCCTTCGGATCGCCTTGTTTTGCGAGTTCCAGGATATGAGGCTGAGTCATGACACTTTTGTCAGCCTAGAGAACATATCTTCGAGGATAACCGATTTGGGTAAGAATTGAACGGGTCTATGGAAGTGTCTCCCGGACAGGGAACGAAGCATTGAAAATAGGAGAACCGGCACTAATCCGGGCGAAATTTCGTCTTTGGTTTGGTGACTCGTCGCCAGAAACTCCGAACGACTTTTCGCCGATCGAGCGCGTGCAAGAGAGTAAAAACCAAGAACCTATAAGCGAGCCAGAAGTGAATATTTCGACCCAGGTCAACCAACTCGCGATTTTGAGGAAATAGATCGGGTAAAGTTATCCACAAAAAGTGTACGTTATCGCTGCAATTGCGTCAGTTCTGTTGTCCGGAGATCGCCTTAGCCCGAATGCACGCGTCCCTAAAGGAAATCCCTGTCACCGCATCCGAACATCTTCTCTTATGCCGAGCTTGTAAAACTGTTCTAGACTCAAAACCCCCAGAACGATCGCCACCTGCACTTGCCAAGGCGACCAAGCAAACCCAATAATAAAGCTAACGATCGCACTTCCGGCTGCTAGGACGCTGTAGATATCCTCAGAAGTCCGGCCAAACCACCAAATAGAAATCGCTGTCAGAACCAGCGCGATCGGGTAAATCGGTATCATAACTTTCTCTTCTTAACGCAATACTGAATTGTTTATAGTATCTAGGTTATTGAGTAAGCTTGTCTCTCACTCTTCAATCACCGATCGAAATCCATACATCGGTACCCTATCATCCAACCCTTGTCTTGGTCTGTAATTTTAGTTACTCTCTGTTGAAAAAACGGTATCGTTTTGTTAAAAAAAAGAATAGTGAAAAAAACAATTGTAATCTAACCCATATCGCGAGGAGCTAATCATGCCTGTTGAAGTTATCGAAAAGAAAGCGACCGTTCGCAAACCCGCACCGCGCTATCGAGTTTTGTTGCATAACGACGACTTTAATAGTATGGAGTTTGTCGTCGGTATTTTAATCCAAACTATTCCCCAAATGACGCAACCTCAAGCGGTGAATATTATGATGGAAGCCCATACAAATGGAATGGCATTGGTAATTACCTGTGCCCAAGAACACGCAGAGTTTTATTGTGAAACCTTGAAGAATAATGGTTTAACTAGTACCATCGAACCGGATGAATAATTGTGTTTATTTATCGAGCGAGCAAAGTCTCAAAAGATAAGTTAGTTCTGACAATCGTAAGAATTTAGAACGCAATTTCAGATTTGGATCGGGTCACCATTGGTCGGGGGCGGGTTAGGTCTTCAGGTTGGTTCTTCTAAGAGCCAGACCCGAATCAACCCGCCTTGGCAAAGTTATAGATCGTATCCCCATCTCTAAATTCCGATCGACGATCGATTTGGTGGAGTCATTGAGTATTTTGGGTCAACCATTCATTCAGTCCCTAGCAACGCGGTCGCTGGCCACTCGATTAACCCTTTTTCTGGTCAGTTTGCTGCTGCTATGGCTGCCCTTTGCCATCCCGATTTACGCCCTCATCGATGACCCGAATTGGCAAGGTATTCTGACCCTAACGATTTTGTACGGCGAGTTTATTTGGCTGGTACGGTGGTGGGGGCGCGAGGTGTATAGAAACCCGCACATCCTGCATCGCTACGGTTTGAGGAGATCGAAACGCAACGGTAGAGAGTTGCTGTTCGGTTTGGGCTTGGGTTTGACGAGTTTGTGCCTATTACTGGTACTTGAAGGGCAACTGGGATGGTTGCAGTGGCAGTCTCCCCCGGCAGCATTCTTGAGAATTGCGATCGAAGGGTTGCCCATTGCGTTAGGGGTGGGGTTTGCCGAAGAGTTGCTGTTTCGCGGCTGGCTGCTGGACGAGTTGCAACGAGACTACCGAAAAGCGATCGCCATTTGGATAAATGCGGGGGTATTTGCCCTGTTGCATTTCATTAAACCTATCGAAGTGATTCTCTCCAGCCTCCCCGCATTTCCCGGCTTAGTGCTGTTGGGGTTGACGTTAATTTGGGCAAAACAAGCCAGTGGCGGACGGCTGGGACTATCTATTGGTTTGCACGCGGGATTGGTGTGGGGATATTACCTCACCCACGTGGGGGGGTTGGTGGAATACGCCGATGTGGTGCCGATGTGGGTAACGGGACTCGATCGAAATCCGTTAGCCGGGGTTATGGGGATGCTGTGTTTGGGGGGAATTGCGATCGGGATTCGGCGAAAGATGCGATCGAAGGTTAGGTGAATTTAGGCACGTTCTGACGGGAACGAATAGGTATAAGGCAGGTGAACGATCTGGTCTTGGTATTCATTCTGAAAAGAAGCCTCGGCAATGAGTATCAACTCATCGATATTTTGACCCATTGTGAGCTTGGGACTGAGAATAAAAATTCCCGGTACGTGATGACCTGCATTAATATGGTCGTTTAAATGAACGGGCATTGATGTTCGGTTATTCGTCACTAGAATAAAGTCATGCTCCTCACACCAAATCAGAATCTCCGGGTCTAGAGTTCCCATACCCGGAGTAGCAGGCTCTCCAACCGCCCAAACACAGAGATCTCGATCGAGTCGAATGAGTTGAGTCTTGTAACTGGGAGCGACGTTTTCATCCAGCAAATATTTCAGAGTCATGTGCTTTTTTATTTGCTTCTCGTTCTGCTCTGAGTTTCCGGAGTCGGAGCATTGTTGGAGTCGGATTGCGTTGTTGTTGCTTCCATTGTTGGTGACTCCAATCGAGCCAGTTCGTCAGGTACTTATCGACTGCTTCTTTCTCGTGCAGATAGTAGAGAATGGTTGCATAAACCTGCTCTCGGTTTAGCGAAGGATAGGTGCGAGCAATATCTTCGGGCGATCGATCTTGATGGATGAAATCGTAGAGGATCGTTTCAATTCCAATTCGCGTCCCTTTGAGGCGGATATCGTCGGGACGGAGAAAGTCAAAATAGTCTTCGAGTTGCATCGGTTTCTCCTTATAAATTCCCCAAGCATGAATGTATTTTAGCAATGGAGCGATCTCGATCGGGAATGGGAATTCGGTAACCCTCGCGCTATACTGAAATGCGAGCGAATTCTGCCGAACTTCAAACCGATGAACATTCGCAAGTTACTCCAAGAAAAGCGCGATGAAATCCTCCACTTAGCCGCGATACATGGCGCTTATAACGTGCGGATATTTGGTTCGGTAGCGCGAGGAGAGGAAAGAGCAGATAGCGATATCGATTTTCTCGTCGAGTTAGAAGCCGATCGCAGTTTGCTCGATCGTATTGCTTTAATTCAGGATTTGGAAGACCTTTTAAGTCGAAAGGTTGATGTGGCAACCATGCGGGGTTTGCGTCCACTATTTCGCGATCGAATTTTGCCAGAGGCGATATCTTTGTGAGTATTGAAACTTTCGCACTCAACGCTCTACTGCCCCAAGTGCTTTGAGGGTCCCTTTCTCCGATCCCGTTAAACCTTTAACCCCGGTAATATCCATCCCTTCATAGGGTCGTAGAGGTACAATTTCTTGCAGAGATTCGCCGGTTTCCGCATCCCAAATCCGAATGGTTCCATCGGAACTGCCGCTGATTACTTTTGACCCATCTGAAGTAAAAACAACGGAACGGACGCGATCGCGATGTCCTGTAAAAACTTTGAGGCATTCTCCAGTTTCGATCTGCCAAATTTTCAAGGTGCGATCGTCACTTGCACTCACTAACTTCTCGCCATTTGGAGAAACGGCTAGAGAGCGTACGTTGTTATTGTGAGCGTGCCAGGATTTGATACAAACATAGCTCGAAACATCCCATAATTTAATAGTTCGATCTATTCCGCTACTCACTAATATTTTACTATCTGGAGTGAATGCGACTGACCTAATTCCCCCTCGGTGCTTTTTAAGGACGGCAATACATTCTCCCGTCTGAATATTCCACAGTCGAACCGTCCGATCGTCACCACCACTCGCAATCAGGCAATTATCGGGACTAATTGCGATCGCCCACAGCCAATTTGTATGCCCTTCTAAAATTTGAAGACATTCCCCACGATCGAGATTCCAGACTCTAACAGTACGATCGGCACTGACACTAGCCAGCAATTTTCCATCTGAACTCAAGGCAACTGCATTAACGCACTTTTGATGTCCTATTAGCGTTCTGATACAAGCACCATTATTGCCATCCCATAGTTTTATTTGGTGGTCAAAGCTAGCCGTTGCAATAATACTCTTATAAGAGCTAGCTGTTACTGAATTAACTCGACTATGATGACCAACTAAAGTGAGATTGTTTGCGGCTAGGAATGAACCCTGCAAGTCAGCTTTCCAAACTTCTACACATTTATCCTCAAAACCAATTACTAAGGCTTTACTGTCACGTGAAACTGCAACCGATCTGATTTCAACTGTATAACCTTGTAATGTTTTTAGACAATCCCAAGTGTCGATATCCCAGTGTTTGATAGCTCGATCGTCACTTCCACTAGTTAATCTTCGTCCGTCGGTGCTAAAGGTAACTGTCCGAACCCAATCAATATGTCCGAAAATAGTTCGCGTACATTTACCCGTTTCAACATCCCAGAGTTTAATCGTTTGGTCAGAACAACCACTGGCTAAAGTATGACTATCGGGATGAAAGGCAACTGAATACACCATTTTTTCCGAATGTCCTTCTAGAATATGAAGGCATTCTCCCGTTTCAAGATTCCACAGCCTCGCAGTGCGATCTTGGCTACCACTTGCTAGTAGTTTTCCATTGGGGCTAAGTGCAAGACAACGAACTCGACTGGTATGTCCGTATAGGGTCTTAATATATTTCCCGGTCGGTAAATCCCAAATCTTAATAGTTTTATCGGCAGCCCCACTAATTAAAAGTTTAGCTTGGTCGTGGATGAGAACGGCTTCTACTTCGGCTGTGTGAGCTACTATCGTCCTAAGACATTCACCCGTAGCAAAGTCCCAAACTTTAATAGATTTATCGTCACTGGCGCTAGTGATATATTGAGAATCGGAACCAATCGTTACAGAATTGACTCGACTGGTATGACCTCGTAAAACTGTCGCGCAGTTTTCTGCTAAATGCCAGATTCTTATCGTTTCATCAAAAGCAGCACTGATAAGTGTCTTGCTATCAGCAGAGAAAACAAGAGAGCGTATCCAATCGGTATGACCTTTGAAATTACCGACTAGCTGATTATCTTCTACGTTCCAGAGATTTATTTCACAGGCGGAACCCGCCGTGGCAAAAAATTGACCGTTCGGGCTGTAGGCAATTGCAAAAATGGCGCCGAATATCTGAGGAAAAACCGATTCTGCAAGATATGCATTGGCAAAGTTCGCGTTCTGTAAATTCGCCTCTACTAAATTTGCACCGCGAACGATCGCATTCGAGAAATCCCCATCGGAGAGCGCGTTGGGATGCAACTCGATCGCCAACGTTGCGGCATTTCCCCCCACATAACCGACGGCTTCTGGGGTTTGGTTGCGCGTAGCTTCAATAACTTCGAATAGGGGATGTTTTGCCTTCGGGGAAAACGGCATCAGGGTGGGGATTAATAAGTCCAGAACTGCTTTGGTTAACGGGGCTTGTCCGACCGTCAAGCACAACCGTTCGATCGATTCTCTGACAAAGGTTTTCAAGGGTGCGATACTCCCTCCCATATCATCGACGGTTTCTTGGAAGTAAGCAGACCAAGTATAATCCTGGGATTCGCGACGGGTATCAACCCCAGATTTTGCCTGCGCCAACTGGAGAAAATCCGGTGCTAAAGCCCCGAGTTCGGCGGCAAATTTGTAGGCGACGAAAAATTCTAAAAGCGATCGATGGGCGGGGGTGTAGTCCCCTTGGGCGTTGCGAATCAGCATCGTTTGCCCCATCATGTCGTAGTGCCAGTGGTCGAGGTCTTTTTCCTGCTCGACTGCCGAACCAAATAACTTGCGAATGCGATCGGGAAACTCTCGATAATTGAGGCTCATGCGATCGGTCGAAAGCATTTCCCAGGACAGCTCGCACATAAAATAGAGCTTATCGACCATCGAGGTAAACGTGCGTTCTGCCTTGATATCCCGTTCCATCTTGTGGCGCACGGCATAGAGATACACCCGCGACATATCCACCGGCTTCCCCGCCTCAATATCCGGCAGCGCTTCCAAAATCAACTCCGTCAGAATCGGACGACGGGCGAGATCGAGCAACTGGGGATTGCCCGTAATCCGATCGACCGTGGCAGGCTGCGCTTGATGGGATAAGACTTGGCGAATTTGCTCGTCGTCGAACTTTTCGAGTTCCAGGACTTCAAACTGGGGTATTTCTCCGGTCAAATTTTTGGTGGAGGCTTGCAGTTCTGCATTCAGTAAGGCGCGACCTTCCTTGGCTTCGGGGAAATGTTCCGTGCGGCAAGTCAGGATGACCTTCGCCCCAGGAACCACCACTTTAGCCAATTCCCAGAAGTTATTAATCATCTGCTGGCGATCGACTCTAGCGGCCATTTCATCGAAGCCATCGAAAATTAACAGCAGCTTGCCCATGCGGTTGAGTTGCTCGAAAGCCGAGTAACCGGGAATGGGAATTTCGTGTTTGCGGAAAAAGAACTCTGAAAACAGCGACTCGACGCTGACGGCTTTGGCATAGTCTCGTAAGGGAATCACCAGGGGCAACCGGGGACGCTCAATGCCCCGTCGCTGGGCATCGCGGTAGCGCCCGAGGGCAGTCCAGGCATAGTGCAAGGCAAACCAGGTTTTCCCCGTCCCGAATTCCCCCAGGATGGAAATATGCTCTTTTGCCGGGTCGTCCAGCCACATATCTAGGTAGCCATCGATCCAGCCATCCCGTTCGTCGTAGCGACTCGAACCAAGGCGCTGGCGGGTTACCGGGTCGTACTCTTCTTTGGTGCAGGCAAGTGGTACGTATTTCTGGTCAATTCCCCGCTTCTGGATTTCCTCTTCCAACCAAGTGAGGTAGCCGCTGAAATCCGCATCTCGATCGAGCAATTCGTCAAACGTATCGCAGCACAGATGCTTATTTTCCGGTTTTGCCACTTCATCGCGGGCGGCACGGGCAATACGGCGATCGCTCACCAGCCAGCCTTCATCGGCGTTCTGGACGCTAACCGACTCTCGCAGGGCGTTCACATCCGCCAGACTCGCCTCTCCATCCACCCCGCGCACCAAAATCCGCATATAGCGACTGCGCCACACTGCAACATTAACGATCCATTCAAAATATTCCGCTTCCCAAACTTCATGGGATTCAAAGCGATAGCCGAGAGTTTCGAACCAACCGCGCATTTGTTGGGCGAGGGCAAAAGCCCGGCACTGCTCGGTACTGGTCGATTCCGCACCCGGTAAGGCCCGATCGGTTCGATCGGCCAGTCGTGCCATCTCCGTCCGCATTCCCTCCAACGTGGGTAGGCGTTTCAAGCGCTCTTGCAGGCTGCTAATCTGCCGATGCAGGGAGTCTAGCTTCTGGTTAGCTAGAATTTCCGCTGGGGTGCGCGTGCGTTTGGCAACTTCAATAAAAACGGCGGCAAACTCGTAAAATTCTCGACGCACGTCAACATTGTTTGCCTCAAGTTCCGTTTGCAACGAATGCCCGGTGAGAAACGCTTCGCCCTTCTTGAGCAGCATCGCTGGGTTGTTTTTTTCTAGTGCTTCCCGAAAAAGCTGCTGAATTTCAGTTTGCCGAAAAATCTCCAGCGCCGGACGCGGCTTACCCACGCCGTATTCCACCAGCGCGTATTGGTAAACTCCGGTAAAGTCTTCTGGGGGATAGTCCGGATCGAGGTTGAGTTGTTTGAGTAGCTTAATCACTCGTTCGCTGCGGTTGATGCTCTCCATTGCAGAGTCGAAGAGCATATCCACCAGTTTATCCAGACCAAACACGCAAGTTCTCCACGTTTGACAATCTCTCCAAAGTCTAATATAGAAGTCAGAATTCTGCCGGGACGCAATCTGCGATCGGTGTGTAAAACTCGAAAACTGTAGGGGGTCAGATGAACCAACAACGAACGACGATTTTCAATCTCCCGTACCCACAAGATCGTTTACCCAAGCTAGTTTATAAACTAACGACAGATAGCTGAATGCTTTCATTTCGTTAGTAAACGTCTCCAAATCTTCGATCGAACTCGGTAAATATCCTGTTCTTCTTCGTCGAATCGAGAACTGAAAATAAAACGCTTTTAAACCTGCCGCAAAATTGCCCGTTCGGTAATAAATAATCGGCAAACATTTGCGCCACCATCCCCGGATCGTTACGAAATACGCCACAACCCCAAGCGCCCAAAACTAAGGCATCGCAGCCGTTGTGAGCGGCAATTGCGAGGACTTTTCCACCGCGATCGCCCAAAGCTTTTGGAATGTCGCGAACGGACTTGGGTTGATTCCGAGCCACTGCCCCGGCGTTAGGTGCGGGACTGGTAATGAAATCGACAAAGTAGGGTTGTTCTAACAGGGTTCCATTATCTGTTTTAAACACTGGGCAATGAGGAGAATAGATGATGCGATCGGAATATAAAAGCGATCGATTTGCCCGATGAAACTGGTAGTGTTGGGGACATTGCAATAGACTCTGATAAAGGGCGGAACTGCGAGCGAGACTTTCTTCTTGGGCTTGCGCGCCACCGAGGAAACCGCCACCAGGATTCTTGGCTGAGGCGAAATTGAGCACGCCTATTTTTTGATATTTTCCCGATTCTGCTAATCGTTTTGCCCCGGTTAAAGTGGTTTCGTTTTTCACTTCAAATTGGGTTGTCGAAAATTGAGCGGGGTGGGAGAGAATTTCTCGTTCGATTTCGGATAATCGCTCGGGCGTATAGGGTTGAGTTTGTTGCAAACAAGTATGGATATCGAACGAAATATCGATGTCGGTTCCATTGGGTGTTTGATAGCAGCCCGATTCGATAATTTTGAGAGTATCTTGGGCGATCGCAACTCGTCTCATTTTATTCGCCTTCAGCGATCGGTTTTCAGCCATTAGCTCATCTGCTGGCAAAATACAAACCTTGCCATGGCAATCGGGCTATTTAAATATCCTAGCGAATCGTCGATGACTAATTTCCCAGTCACTAGATCCTCTTCCTTCGTGTCCTTTGTGTCTTTGTGGTTCCTTCATTTCGCCCTCTCTCCCCCCCCTTTCAACGAATGACCCCAAAATCATACAAATTACCCCGAGAATATACACTTCGATAAACGGTAATTGCTCGGAGTCTCCACCGAAATATACTGAGTTAATTCGAGATTTAGGGATGAAAAAGTGCGATCGAGAAAATTTACCTTTGTAACAACCCATTAAAAAGCCATTTCTAGCCCCTAATTGCATTGACATCTCGGTTTTATCTTCGTTATAATTACGGAAGAAGCGTTAGGGCATACCTAAGCAAGAATTCCAAGTATACGTTCGAGTTTGACTTGTATATTTTGTCTGAAATTCTCCTAGATTTAAATTTTGCTTCGGCGAAAAGAAACACCCCCGACTGGCAAACAGTCGGAGGTGAGAATCTAAGGATTATTGAAATTCGATCGACAGAGAAGTTAAGTCAAGGTCGAATTGAGAAAAATAGAGAATTAGAGCACAGAGAATTAGAGAATCGAGAAATCGTCAAAACCGATCGAGGTAGCATTCACGCCAGACAAGACAACGGTCAAATCGCCAGCAGTAATTTGACTGTGCTCGTCAACTTGGATAATTTCCAATTGGTCGGGAGTCAAACCACCCATCAGACCAATGCGATCGACACCATCTTGGAAGTCGGTAATCAGGTTGATGCCATGGTTATCGGCAAAGTCGAAGCGATCGACTCCCGCACCACCGGTCAGCACGTCGTTTCCTTGCTCGCCGCTGAGGATGTCGTTTCCAGAACCACCGGTCAAGGTGTCGTCTCCCCGACCGCCGAGTAGGATGTCATCTCCCGCGTCGCCGGACATCAGATCGTTGCCTTCGTTTCCGAAGACGAGATCGTTGCCAGCCCCACCGCAGAGTTTGTCATCTCCATCGTTGGTTTCGAGTGGGTTGCCGTTGCTGCCGACGAGGGTGTCGTTCCCTTCACCCGCGCAAATCGTGTCATTTCCCAGGTCGCCGAACAGGAGGTCGTCTCCCGCTTCACCCCAGATGACATCATCCTGACGACCGCCGCTGACGGTATCGTTTCCGGTTCCGGCGACTAGGCTATCGTTGCCCAGGTTGCCGTCGATCAGGTCGTTTCCAGCCCCGCCGAAGATGACATCGGCATCGGCTTCGCTTTCGATGTTGTTAGAAACTCCCGTACCGCCGGAGATGGTGTCGTCGCCCAGGTCTCCCGAGAGGGTGTCGCGGCCGAGGTCGCCGTAAATCACGTCGTTATCCTTACCGCCGTAAACCAGGTCGTCGTCTTTGCCGGCGTAGACCGTATCTTCGCCTTCACCCCCTTTAATCAGATCGTTTCCGGCGTTGCCCGAGAGCCAATCCCGATCGCCATTGCCGCCGATGCCGTTGCTGCTGCCCAGGCTGCCGAGGATGGTATCGTTGCCCTGTTCCCCTTCGAGGGTGTCGTTTCCGAACTCCCCAGAAATCAGATCGTCATCCTTGCCGCCGAAGGCGATATCGTCGCCGTCGCCGCCGGAAATCGAGTCATTGCCCTGGTTTCCATACAGTTCGTCGTTCCCCAGACCGCCGTAAATCAGGTCGCGTCCGGAGTCGGGATTGTTAGCATCGCCGGTGCCGCCGAAGATGCGATCGTCGCCGCGTTCCCCAGCCAGGGTGTCATCGCCGAGTTCCCCTTCGATTTCGTCGTTATCCTTACCGCCGAGGATGACATCGCCATCCTTACCGCCGTACAAGAAGTCTTCTCCCTCGCTACCGAGGATGACATCGTTTCCTTGGTTGCCGTAGAGGGTGTCGCGATCGAAATCCGAACCCACCGGTTCCCCACTGGAGAGGCCGCCGACGAGGATGTCGTCACCCGCTTCACCATCAGCGCGATCGTTTCCGGCTAGGCCGCGAATCGAGTCGTTGCCGTCGCTACCGATAATTCCGTCATTGCCTGCGTTACCGATGAGGACGTTCTCGATTTCCGGTAAGGTTTCCAGGGTGAATGCGGGGATGAGTTCGACCGATGCGCCTTGGAGGGTGGGGGCTTCTGGGCAGTCGTGTTCGTCGGGTTCTTGTCCCTTGAACCGGTCGGTAAAGTTGGTGGCATTCAGGGAAGTCGCCGATACACCTTCAAGGGTGACCAGTACTTCTGCCCCGAAGCTAACCACCGTCCCCGTTGTACCCTGGGTAATGGTGAGTTGCTCGAAACTCAGGCCGTCCGCCAAGCCCAGCAAGTCTACACCGACCTCGAAATCGGTGATGACATCGCTGCCGTCGCCGACGCGGAGGACGAAGACATCGCTGCCGCTGCCGCCGATGAGGAGATCGTTACCCCGATCGCCTTCTAGGAGGT
>NZ_JADEXN010000075.1 GCF_015207075.1 Zarconia navalis LEGE 11467 | reverse complement strand
GTCGAGGGGTTTTTGCATCTCGTCGCTCAACTTAAAGGGGTGAGCGCGGCAGAGCGTCCCACCCGAGTTAATTCGGCCCTCGAGCGCTGCGGTTTGTCCGAACGGCGCAAAAGCCCGATTCGCAAGCTGTCCAAGGGGTTTCGCCAGCGGGTGGGAATCGCCCAGGCGATCGTCCACGATCCCCCGGTTATCATCCTCGACGAACCGACGGTGGGTCTAGATCCGCGCCAAATTATCGAAGTGCGAGAACTGATTAAAAGTTTGGCTGGGGAACATACGATTATTCTTTCGACTCATATTTTGCCTGAAGTGCAGATGACCTGCGATCGGGTGGCGATCGTCAAACGGGGTCAAGTGGTGACCACGGATTCGATCGAGAATTTGATGGGTCGGCTGACGGGGGGAATGGCCTACGAAGTGGAACTCGAAGGAGATGTGCCGGGGGTGGCAACGGCGGTGAGTTCGTTTTTGAGCAATTTGCCCGGAGTTCAGTCGGCAGAAGTTCTAACCGATCGCCGTTTGCCCGAACATCGCTACAAATTTCGCGTCATTGCCGAACCGGGAGTCGAACCGGGTCGCGCGATCGCCGATGGGGTAGTCGAAGCCAAACTCGGTTTGTGCGAAATGCGGCGCGTTCGGGCCAGTCTCGAAGATGTATTCTTAGAACTGACGACGGAAGAAACACAAGCACAAGAGGCGATACCGGACGAAATACCTACGGTAGAAACACCTGTTGACGAAATGAGGGACGAAACCCAGCTCGAAGAGACCGTCACTGACGAAATCAGAGTAGAAAAACCTCTCGAACTGGAAAACGTTGAAGGTGAATCCGATTTTACTGAAGGTGACGAACCCTCGATACAATCGGGAGAGGCGATCGACGATCGCGCTTAATCGCCGAAGAGAGAGTAAAAGCGGAGATGGTAAAGAAAGTATGGGTGTTGTTATTGCGAATGTTATCGCGATTTACCGCAAAGAATTACAAAGCTACTTTGGGTCTCCTTTAGCCTGGGCGATCGCAAGTATTTACTGGCTTATCTCTGGATTTTTCTTCTTATTCCTGCTCATCGGGCCTAGTGGAATTTTGGCTCAGGTTGCGATTCGAGAACAAATGGGAATTGCCAATCCAGTGGATGTTCCCTACCAGTTTCTTCAGTTTTTCTCGAATGTTATGGGTTCGCTTTCGCTGTTTTTCTTACCCATGCTGTCGATGGGATTGTATACAGAAGAACGCAAGCAAGGAACTCTAGAGCTTTTGGCAACTTCCCCAGTTACGAACTGGGCGGTTGCCACGGGAAAGTTGCTCGGGGTTTTAACGTTTTATGCTACCATTACGTTACCTTTTTTGCTCTTTGAGGCGATCGCTTTTAGCGAAGCAAATCCCGCACTGCCCATGACCATTCCCTTTGTCAGTTATTTGGGTCTAATTTTACTAGCTGGAAGCGTTTTTTCATTGGGAATGTTCGTTTCGTCTTTGACCGATAGCACGATATTTTCAGCAATTTCCACCTTTTTTTTAGTATTCTTTTTGTGGATATTCAAAGATATTTCTGATGGTTTAGATGGCATTTTCGGACAATTGTTAGGTCATCTTTCTTTGCTCAAACATTACTCTAATTTCAGTCAGGGTCTGATCGATACGGGCAGCATCCTCGTTTTTGCCAGCTATATTTTCCTAGGGATTTTCTTAACCGCTCAATCGATCGAAGCACTAAGATTTGGACGTAGTTAGTGCCGCTATGCGGAATTAAAAATGCAAAATTAAAAATGCAGAGCAAACATAGCTTTCACGAGTTAAAGACTGGTCAGTTATGTCAAGTTCAGATAATTAGTTCTAATTAAGCGCGATTGCTGATTGTCTTCTCTAACTCTCTCCCCCAGCAACGCCTGCTTCGCTAGCTCAAGACTGCTCACTTCACGATCGATGAGAAGTATTCAACCGAACTTGATATTAGGTGTGGGTGCGCGAGAACGGGGAAAGTTATACTTGAATGTCTACTTTGACGGTTTTCTACGTTAATTCATTTCTTGACTTGGTTCGATATGAAGACCAAAATCACTGGTGGTAAGTTTGTTAAAAAATATTGGCAATATCTATTTTGGCTCGGCCCTATTTTAGCAGTTGCCGGACTGTCTGCCGGTGCGGTATCCGGTGAGTGGGTTCCCGTTCCCCTCGGCTTAATTATTTCGGGACTGGTGATAATTGGCTGGTGGGTGATTTATCAAGTTAGCAGCACCCAAGGTTTTTGGTCGCGCCGATCGACAGAAGTGGGAACGAACGCTCTAATTTCTACCCTCTCGATCGCGATAATTCTAGGGCTGATTAACTTTTTAGGCTATCGCTATTTTCTGCGCTTCGACCTAACCGAAAATCAACAACTGACCCTGGCACCTCAGTCCGAACGGGTGGTACAAAACTTAGATCGACCGGTCAAAATTTGGATTTTCAGTCCTCAAAAAAGCGGTACTGATGTCACCTTGCTCGACAACTACCAGCGTTTGAGCGATGGCAATTTCAGTTACGAATACGTGGATTTGCAAAAAAGACCGGCACTGGCCGAACAGTTTAACGTCAACCAGCTCGGGGATATGTTTCTCGAGACAGGCGATCGACAACAGCTTCTGCAGAATATCCAGACAGAAGGGATTTCCGAAACCACCCTTACCAATCGCCTCGCTCAATTAAGTAGCGCAAAACAGCCGACGGCCTATTTCGTCCAAGGTCATGGAGAGCAACCCTTCCAAGCCGAGCGAGGTGGCATTTCGGCGGCAACGCAAGCCTTGGAAGGAGCGGGTTATGCCGTGGAATCCCTGAATTTGACTCAACGATCGGGAATTCCCGACGATGCTACTTTGGTGGTGGTCGCCGGCCCGACATCGAAGCTGTTCGAGTCGGAAGTTAAGGCTTTGCAAGCCTATCTCGATGGAGGTGGGAACCTTCTGGTGGCGATCGACCCCAATTCGGATTCGGGACTTCAACCGTTGCTCGATGACTGGGGAATTCGTACCGACGATCGCTTTGCCGTCGATCCCGATCGATGGGTAGAAGGGTTCGGCCCCCAAGCACCGCTGGTGATCGACTACGGGGAGCATCCCATTACCCAAGATTTTGGAGAAGATTACTCCCTATATCCTTTGGTGCGATCGTTTGAGATTGAAGATATCGAAGGGGTTGATGCCGCTCCCCTGCTCTTTACTTCCGACGCGAGTTGGGCCGAAAGCAATCTAGACCAAGGCCCGGAATGGAAGTTCGATATCACCGAAGATGGAGACATCAAACCCGATCGACGTGGGCCTTTGGTGTTGGGAGTGGCATTGAATCGAGAAGTTCAGGTCGATGCGGTACAGACTTCGGACACTGACCAGAACGCGGAGGAATCGGAAACAAGCGATGCCGAAACGACGGAAACGGAAACCACAGAGGAATTTGAAATCGCAGAATCTGAAATCAGCGATTCGGAAGTAACTGAAACAGAAACGACGCAAACAGAACCTACGGAAGAATCTAAGATACCAGAATCCGATGCCGCTGAGGTAGAAACACTCGAGGAATCTGCCGCAACGGAAACAGAACTCACTGAAGAATCTGAGACCGCAGAATCCGAAGCTGCGGAGGTAGAAACACTCGAGGAATCTGCCGCCAGTGAGACCGAGGGAACTGAGACAGAAGCGGTCGGAATGGAACCTACAGAAGAATCTGAAACCGCAGAATCCGAGACTGATGTCGTGGAGAACGAAAACAATACAGCATCTCCAGAAGCACCCGAAACTCCAGACGCAAGGACTGAGGACGTACCTAAAGAATCTCGCTTAATCGTTCTGGGAGACTCGGATTTCTTTACCAATGGTTTGTTCGAGCAAATTCCCCTCAATGGGGATATGTTTGTCAACTCGGTGAATTGGTTGAGTCAAGAAAACGAAGAACTGCTCTCGATTCGACCCAGAGAACCGAACAATCGAACGTTGCCGATAACGCCAAAGCAGGCGCGAATTTTAATGGCGACGATCGCGATCTTTCCCGTAATGGGTTTAACCGCAAGTGGTCTTATTTGGTGGGGTCGGAGATAATTTAGATGAAATTTAAGAAATCAACCCAGATTTTATTTGCGGTGGCATTGGTTTTGGCGACGGGTGTTGCAGTCTATGAGGGAACGATCGCTCCCGAACGCCAAGCGGCCGAATTGCAAGAACGGCAGGTTTTCGATTTTGAAGTCGATCGCGTCACCTCCCTAACGGTCGAAACTCCCGATCGCACCTTGCAATTCGATCGACTCCCACCAGAGGAAGATTCTACGGAATTCCGCTGGCAATTCCAAGTTTTAGAGGCTTCAGATCAGTCGGAAATTCAAAAGACACCCATCCCGGCAAAGGAAGCTTACGTGTCGTTTTTGAGTGATGCGCTGGTGAATGCAAATAGCGATCGCATCCTCTCGGTTGCCGCCAGCGAACTCGGGGAATACGGACTCGACGAACCCCAAGCAGAAATTGAAGTCAAACTCGATGATGAGACCATTCATCAAATTCAGTTGGGAAAACGGGATTTTAGCGAAAGTTTGGTTTATGCGATCGCCGATTTACCAGCGGAAGAAACGACGGCTCGATCGGTTTTACTGGTATCGACAAATTTAGAAAATAGTGTCAATCGATCGCTTTCGGAATGGCAATCCGATCGAGAAGAAACACCTGCTCCTGTTGTCTCCCCAACCCCATTCAAGACTTCGGAACCGGCAGATACAGATGCTAACGAAATAGAAGTCATTCCAGAATCTGAAGCTTCTCCAACTCCAACCAATTCTGAAGAAATCGAGGCCACTGAAACGATCGAAGAACCGCTAGAATCCACCCAAACGCCCGAGATAGAAACCACCGAACCCACTCCACAACCTGAAGAACTGGAAAATTCTGAGTCACCTTCAAAACCATCAACCACCTCAGATTCAGAAAGCGATCTCGAATAAATACCAGTTCAATAGCTCTTTAAAAACTCAAAAGTGAAGCGGTATCAAATACTTGATACCGCTTTCAAAAACGATGTTCACTTGACTTAATATTAAATTCAGTCAAGTGAAGTAAAGCATTGTTACTAGCGCTTCATATCTTTCGCCATTTTCCGGAACATATCCATGCCGGTATCCGGACTCCGGCGAGAAGTGCTGCTGGAGCTGCTAGAGCTGCTAGAGCTAGAGTTCCAGCTACTGGTACTGCTAGAGCTGGAGTTCCAGCTACTGGTGCTGCTACCATTGCTAGAAGTCGTGCTAGACTCCGACGAGGAGCTAAACGAAGAGCTATTGTTGAATCCGTTATCGTCAGACCAGGCATTATCCGTTGCCGACACGGATTTTGTGGTTTTCATGCCACCCTGCTGGCCGTTCTTATATTTGGCATAGGTTCGCCGAACTCGCTTAACCGTGCGCATATAGTCCATATCGCCTAGGCTTTTGGAGTCATCGGGTTCGAGGTAAAAAGAATCTGCCATGGGATAATCCTTAGAGTTCTATGTATTTTAGTGTCGTTATGTTAAATATTATCAGAAATTATCGAATTTGAACGCCTTTTCTCTCATCAAATTTTAATTTTTCCGAGGTGCTTTTTGAGTTTGCCTTGTATAAAACCCTATATTGGAAGTAATATTAAAGATTGTGTCGAACCAAAGCCAGGTCCATGCCAAAATTAAAGACCCGCAAATCCGCCGCCAAGCGCTTCAAAGCCACGGGCAGCGGTAAGAAAATAGCCCGTCGCAAAGCATTCAAGAATCACCTGTTAGAGCATAAAAGTTCTAAGCGCAAGCGCGGACTGAGCGGTAAAACCACCGTCGATCGTAGCGATGAGGAAAACGTCCGCTTGATGATGCCTTACATGTAGATCGTGAAGGTCTCATCATTCTCACAGTAATTTTAGGAGCACGCTTACAATGACAAGAGTCAAACGCGGTAATGTGGCCCGCAAGCGCCGCAAAAAAGTCCTCAAAATGGCAAAAGGGTTTCGCGGAACCCTCTCGAAGAACTTCCGCACCGCCAACCAAAAAGTGATGAAGGCACTGTGTAATGCCTATCGAGATCGCCGCAAGCGCAAGCGGGATTTTCGTCGCCTGTGGATTACCCGCATTAATGCCGCATCTCGTCAGAATGGTTTGAGCTACTCCCAGCTCATCGGTCATCTCAAAAAAGCGGACGTGCAAATTAACCGGAAAATGCTTGCTCAACTGGCGGTTCTCGATCCGGATACGTTTACCAAAGTGGTTGAGGTGGCAAAACAAGCCTAACCGACGCAACCTTAGAGGGAGGAGGTGGAGAGATGATGTTTCCAGTCGGTTCTCGATTCTCTATTCCCCGATTTCTTTTGCACCTCTGTCTGGGTTTCGCTTTTGCGATCGCCTTGATGGGGGTGCAGTTTTTGGCGATCGATCCCAGTCCTGCCGCCACCTTCGAGGAGATCGTTACCCGAGGGTATTTGGTTGTCGCAGTTAAAGATAACCTGCGGCCGATGGGGTTTCGCGATCGCACCGGAGAACTGCAAGGACTCGAAATCGATTTGGCGCGGGAGTTGGCGGAAGATATATTAGGCGATCGCGATGCCGTTGTCTTTCAACCAGTATCCAACCGAGAACGGTTGCAAGTGGTTATGGATGGGGAGGTCGATTTTGCCATTGCCGGGGTGACGGCAACCGCTGCGAGATCGCGCCTGGTGGATTTTAGCTTGCCGTACTATTTCGATGGGGTAACATTCGTCATGTTGGATGCCGTGGCGCAAGATGCTGCAAGTATTACCCCGGCGGACTTGAACGACGCGACGATCGCCGCCATCGATGGATCGAGCACCGTTGCCGCCGTACGTTACTTTATCTCCAATCCCAACTTGGTGGCTGTTGACTCTTACGAAGCGGGAAAAGCCCTCTTAGAAGCTGGGGAAGTGGATGCTTTTGCGGGGGATACCACCGTCTTAGCGGGATGGGTACAGGAATTTCCCCAGTATCGCTTGGTTGAGTTCCAACTCTCTCTCGAACCGCTGTGCGTGGTGATGCCCAAGGGGTTGCAGTACGACGATCTGCGACGATCGATTCGGGACGCGATCGAACGCTCGATCGCCTCGGGATGGCTGCGGGAGAAAGCCACAGAGTGGGGTTTGCCGCTACCCCAAGAGGAGGAAGTACGATGGCATTCGGACGGAGAACGCGATCGGTTCGAGTTTTAAAAATATAAAAAGATATAAAAGATTGACCACCTGGCGTTCGATCGTGGGAATCTAGAGTCTATCGAGATTGAAATGAGGGCTAGAAATGGGAGTGTTTTGCTCCCGTTGCCAGCGGGCGCACTCGTACTCTCTATCTATCGAAACAATCTTGACAAAAGACTAGAAACTGGAAAAATTTAAAGCTAACTTAAGAGCAAATTTAAACCAAATCCCTTAGAAATTACTGTAAATAGCGATGGATACTAATCTTGTAACGATTTATCTCGTTATCTTAATTGTTTTGTTGGGTGGAGCGGCAATCGCCGTCGTGCGGCAAATTTTTGTGACCCGACGTATAGAAGGTCGTTTGTCAAAGTTACAAAAGAAGGTCGCGAAAGGAGATGGAACGGCTAAAGATTTTTACGAGCTAGGAAGTATATTACTTGACAAAAAGCTGTATTCTCAAGCGATCGCTCAATTACAAAAAGCGATTAAATCAAAAGATATGAAAGGAGATGAAAATAAAGCAATCGTTCATAACGCTTTAGGATTTGCTTATGCAGCTCAAGAACAGTACGATATTGCCATGCGGCAATATAAGGACGCTTTAAAACTACAGCCAGAATATCCAACAGCACTCAACAATTTGGCATTTACCTACGAGCGTAAAAAATTAGAATCTCAAGCGCTCGAAGCTTACGAGAAAGTCTTGAAATACGAACCTAAAAATGCGATTGCCAAGAAGAGATCGGCATCTCTCAAGAGGCGATTGGTTTCTTCCCAAGGATAGGCAAACTTCGGTCAAAGTCGATCGCGATCGAGAACGGCTATTAAAAAATTACGATCGTCCATGGTTTTAGGGCGATCGGTTTGCTACAATTCGAGCGAATCCATAGTCCCAATCTCTCGTAATCTCATGACGACAGCAACCTCTTATCCCAATGCCCCCGATCTCAACGCAGATAACTACGTGGTGGTGGGTTTAGCGACTTGCTTCATCCGCGAGGAAGGGGAAACCGTGGCCGTTCAAATTCTCGAACCGATTCCTTCGGCCGCCCTCGAAACCATTTTAAAAAAGATTCCCACATCCTATGAAATTGCCTACAGCACCACGTTAGGTGAAATCGTGACCGGAGATGAGCCGCAACGTCCCTCCGTTTTCCCCGCAACCGCTCAGTTTTGCGATGAGTTTGCCGATCGCGCTTTTTCGGCGGCCCGCACTTACAAAAGCCGCCCCGAAGCCCAAGAGCACATTCCCCTGGGGACAACCTGCGACGATTTCAATCATTCCGTCGAACGCAAGCGAGTGCTGAATTCCGAAAATATCGTCACCGCCGAAGATAACGTCAAACAGCACTCCCACACCCATCAAGTGTTGTAAACTAATAAACGGGAAATCTGGTGTGTGCCTTCTTGCCAACAGACGATTTCACGTTCTTCGAGCTATTTGAAACCCATCGATCGTTCAGCTATTGAGTCCGTCAGATCGAGAGTTTTAGGCCGGTTGTGGCACATCGCATCAAATCTAGAAAAATGAATCTCTAGCCCAGATCCTGCAAGGGCTACAGAGTTATTCCTACGGATTTCGATCGAGCATCCCATCGCTTCAGGATACGACATCAGACTGTATTTTCAGAAGCGATCGCCATCACAAACCTATTCCAACTCAACAACTGATGAATAAAGTCAAAATTGCCGCTTGGGGCGAAATCCCTCAACGGCAGCCTGTCGGGGCATTAGTCGAAGGTGTCGATCTCGTTATCGTTCGCTGGGAAGATAATGTTTCCGTTCTCTACGGACGCTGCAAGCACCGAGGTGCGCTGATGGCCGATGGTTCGATCCAAGGTGAAGACCTATTCTGCGGTCTTCACCAATGGGATTATCGCTTCAAGACGGGAGTCAGCGCCTATAACAACAGCGAATATCTCGACAAATTCCAAGCTTGGGTCGAAAACGACAATTTATACGTCGATGCCGATGAAATTATCGCTTGGAAGCGAGAAAATCCCCAACCCTATAACCGGGATGCATATCAGGGTCAATATGCCGACCCCAGCGGAACTTCCGACGAACCCCACAACTCGTTCATCCAACAACTAGCCGCGAGCGGACTCTCCAAAACCGGCCATCACGGTCCAGTAGCGGCCATGGGTGTTCCCGCGCCGGAGTTGCCTCAATGGGACGATTTGCAATTCATGACGGCCCAGCTTGCCCGACTTCCCAAGCTCGATGATGTGGAGGTGGGAACGGAACTCGTCATCGGACCGAATGCCAAACAACCTCTAAAACTCGATATTCCCCTATTCGTCTCCGACATGAGTTTCGGCTCGCTATCGGAGGAAGCAAAAGTTGCTCTCTCGAAAGGGGCCCAACTGGCTGGAACCGGGATTTGTTCTGGGGAAGGGGGAATGCTGCCGGAAGAACAATCGGCCAACAGCCGCTATTTCTACGAACTGGCTTCGGCACGATTCGGCTTCTCGATGGACAAGCTGATGCAAGTGCAAGCATTCCATTTCAAATGCGGACAAGGGGCAAAAACCGGCACGGGCGGACACTTACCCGGACACAAAGTCACCGAAAAAATTGCCGAAGTGCGCGATCTTGAGGAAGGGGAATCGGCTGTTTCTCCCGCTCGCTTTCCGGATTGGGAGTCGGTGGAAGACTTTCGCCGATTTGCCCGCACGGTACGCGATACCACGGGTGGAATTCCCATTGGGGTCAAGCTTTCGGCGCAGCACATCGAACGGGACATCGATGCGGCTCTCGAAATTGGGGTCGATTACATCATCTTAGACGGTCGCGGCGGCGGAACGGGGGCAGCACCGCTACTCTTCCGCAACCATATCTCCGTCCCCACGATTCCGGCTTTGGCACGGGCGCGCCGCCACTTGGACAAGCAAGGAGCTGAAGGGGTGACGTTAATTGTGACGGGGGGTCTGCGAACGCCGGCCGATTTTGCCAAAGCTCTGGCACTGGGAGCAGATGGGATTGCCCTCTCGAATGCTGCGATTCAGGCGATCGGTTGTTTGGCGATGCGGGCGTGTCACACGAATAACTGCCCCGTGGGAATTGCCACCCAGAAAGAGCATTTGCGAGCGCGGTTAGTTATCGACGAGGCGGCAGAACGTCTCGATCGCTTTTTCCGGGCATCGGTGGAGTTGATGCAGGTGCTCGCCCGCGCCTGCGGACACACGCATCTCAATCAGTTCTGTCCCGACGATCTGACGACTTGGAAGCGGGATATGGCTTATTTGTCTGGGGTGCAATACGGGGGAGCGATGCCTTTGGAATAAGGGTAGAGAAATCAGGTGGGAAGGGGGATCGAGTCTATTGAAGCTGAATTCTTGCCTTTTTCCCACCGATGACTGTTGGCTATTCTCCTTTCGCCTGAGGAGATCGCGGAATTGATTCCCGAGAAGGTGGAGTTATGTCGGTATCCTATAAAGATGCCACACAGGGCGATCGTCTTTATGCACGCAGCTTACAAACCCATGAACGAAACTTCACCTTCTCCCCACCTCCAGTTTTCGCATCGTATTTTCCCTCGAAGATGGTATCGGATTGGAATTTGCTGTGCGATCGCGATCGCAACGAGTGGTTGTACTGGAACGATGAGTACCCCTTGGGGCGATTTTGAGTGGGATACGGCGATCGAAGAAACCAGCATCAGCGTCAACAGCAATAATCGCAGATACCAGGACTCCGAACCCCAGTACGATGCCCAAACCCTAGAAGCATCTGCGATCGCCAGCGAACCTGCCGTTTTACCAAGCAAAACCTTACTCACCCGAGGCGGCTATACTACCGAGTCGGCTGGATATCTGCAAGCGGGACAAGTGCAGCCCTTCGAGATGCGCATGAAAGCCGGACAGCGCTTGAAGTTAGTCGCCCAAGGCAATGTCGAGACGTACGTTTTTACCCCATCCGGCAGTTGGTTAGAAGGCGATGCTCTGCCCGAATCCGGGGTTTACTCTCTAGAGGTAGTCGCCATCGACGATACGGAATACAGCCTCAGCGCCGACGTACGGTAACTTTAGAGCTTTACTTTATGCACTGCCGTACACCGGAACCGCCGCACCGCGTATGTCCTTTGCAGCATCCGTTGCCAAAAATGCAATAACCTCACCCAAAGATTGCGGTTTCACCCAGGTATCGGCATTTTCCTCTCCCATTGTTTCTCGATTGCTAGGAGTATCGATGATGCTGGGAAGGACGACATTGGCTGTAATGTTGGTTCCTTTGGTTTCCGCCGCGATCGCTTTTGTGAAAGCTACGACGGCTGCTTTCGAGGCGCAATAGGCCGCCATCTCCCCACTTGGTTCCACTGCCCCTCGCGAACCCACCGTCACGATCCGTCCGTAGGCCTGTTCTCGCATTTTCCGCAAACAATGCTTGCAGGCGAGAAACGTCGTATTCAAATTCAAGTCAAAGTCCTGCTTCCAATCGTCAAAATCGTACTCGTGGGTTTTCCCCATCGAGAATCCGCCCACTAAATGAATGAGTACGTCCACTCGTTCCATATCGTTGACGAGTTGTTCGACAGCTTTCTCGTCGAGTAAATCGATCTCCACAAATCGAACGCGCGAGAAATCCTCCGGGGAGAGGGTTTGTTTGAGTCGCGTCACCTCTTGAGATTTGACGTAGGTTAGGGTCAAATCCGCACCGCGATCGAGCACCACTTGCGTTACGCCCAAACCCAGACCCCCCGTACCTCCAGTAAGCAATACTCGTTTTCCTTGCATCTTGTTTTCCTCCCCGATCGGCTCCTGATTTTCTACTCAAAATGTATCCTACTCCGTCCCACTCTTCAATCTTTTAGTCTTCCGAAAATACCGGAGTTCGTTGGTGTTCGTTTTGCACCTCATTTGGCACGATCGATTATTTTTTTATAAACTGAAAAGAGTGAGTCGGGGTATTGTAGGGCGCATGAAAACTCTTTTCACGATCGTTAAAGACCTTTTAGAGATTACCTTATTTAGCTTCGGAATTTGTTTTTCATACTTTGAAATTGCATTTAGAGGTATCTCAAGCAACATCTTCAATCTATTTCGAGATTTTTGGAAATTAAGTCGAGATTTATCAAGATTTGATAACGCTACAAGCATGCGACTATTCTACGAACATATCAAAATAAAACAAATTAATAAATATATTTATTCTTTCGATCGAAGCCCAATCCAAGATGTAAATTGGGAAACACTGTTGCAAGCCGAAGATAAAAATCGAAAAATACAACGATATCAAAATCAACTCTACCAAAACTGCCAAGATACCGAAACAGATATCCAAACTCTAAAAACTCAATACCAACAGCTTCAGCAACAACGCCAACAACTCCGCCAAAACTGCCAAGATGCCGAAACAGACATTAAAAGCCTAGAAATCCAACAACAAGAACTCCTCCAAAACTCTCAAGAAACGGAAGCGGAAATCCAAAGCTTAGAAACCCAGTACCAACAGCTTCAGCGACAACGCCAAGAACTCCTCCAAAACCACCAAGATACCGAAAGAGAACTTCAAAGTCTAGAAACCCAACATCAACAATTCTGGCAGAATTGTGAAGATCTCGAAACCGATATCCAAATCCTAGAAACTCAATTCCAACAACTTCACCAAAACTCTCAAGAAACGGAAGCAGAAATCCAAAGCCTAGAAACTCAATACCAACAGCTTCAGCAACAACGCCAACAACTCCTTCAAAATTATAAAGAGACTGCGAGAGACATCAAAAGTATAGAGAAACAAGACCAAAATCTTCAGAAACAGACTCGACTCATACAACGGAATCATCGAAGAAAAGTAAAAGATTTAAATTCGCGAATTCTTATTCTATCGGGTAGTGCCATTAAGCAAATTTGCAATCTATATCATAAAGATAAAAAACGATATAAAAAAGTCTATAAAACACTTAAAAATATGATGAATAATTTATATTACCCTGGGCTGCACACCCATAAAATTCATAGTAAGTTCGGTCCTTCTGGAGAAGATATGTGGGAAGCATATATCGAAAATAAAACTCCAAGTGCATGGCGAGTTTTTTGGTATTACGGTCCTGGAGATCGACTAATTACAATCGACGATATTGTACCC
>NZ_JADEXN010000074.1 GCF_015207075.1 Zarconia navalis LEGE 11467 | reverse complement strand
AAAATTCTAGAATTAGTCGATCGCAAAGTGTTGCTGCCGCCGCTGGGATTGGTGACGGTGGCGGCAATTTTACCTCAAGAATGGGAGTTTAAACTCGTCGATCGTAATATTCGCCCGGTGACTGAAGAAGAATGGGAGTGGGCGGATCTGGTGCTGATTTCGGCGATGATCGTCCAAAAAAGCGATTTTATCGACCAAATTCGGGAAGCCAAACAACGGGGGAAGCCAGTGGCGGTGGGGGGACCCTACCCGACTTCAGTGCCATCGGAAGCTGAAGAGGCGGGGGCGGATTTTTTGGTGCTCGATGAAGGGGAAATTACTCTGCCGATGTTTGTGGAAGCGATCGAACGCGGGAAAACTAGCGGCACGTTCCGCACAACCGAAAAACCCGCCGTCACCACCACTCCCATCCCTCGCTTCGATTTATTGGAGTTGGATGCTTACGATTCGATGTCGGTGCAGTTTTCGCGCGGCTGTCCGTTTCAGTGCGAGTTCTGCGATATTATCGTCCTCTACGGTCGCAAACCGCGCACGAAAGACCCCGATCAACTGTTGCGGGAGTTGGATTATCTCTACGAGTTGGGATGGCGGCGCAGTATTTTCATGGTTGACGATAATTTTATCGGCAACAAACGCAATGTAAAATTACTGCTAAAAGAACTTAAAGTTTGGCAAGAAGAGCATCAGTATCCGTTTGGATTTAATACGGAAGCATCAGTAGATTTAGCTGCCGACCCAGAACTAATGGAATTGATGGTAGAATGTAATTTTAACGGCGTTTTCTTAGGAATTGAAACTCCCGATGAAGAGAGTTTAAAATTAACGAAAAAGTTTCAAAATACTCGCACGTCTCTGACCGATACGGTGGATGCAATTATCCGAGCGGGATTGCGACCGATGGCCGGGTTTATTATCGGGTTCGATGGCGAAAAACCCGGCGCGGCATCGAGAATTATTCGTTTTGTGGAAGAAGCGACCATTCCCACAGCCTTGTTTGGCATGTTGCAAGCTTTGCCCAATACGGCTCTCTGGGAGCGTTTGGAAAAAGAAGGGCGTTTGGTGAAAAGCGATCGCCAAGATATCAATCAAAGTACGTTGATGAATTTTATCCCCACCCGCCCGATCGATGAATTAGCTCAAGAATTTATTGAGGCGTTCTGGGAACTTTACGATGCAGAAGCTTTCTTAGATCGGACTTATCGCTGTTTTCTCAAATTAGGCTCGCCCAAGTTTAAAGCACCTTCAAAACTTCCTAGTTGGATCGATATTCGCGCCTTGACGATCGTGATTTGGCGGCAGGGTTTCAAACGCAGTACCCGCTGGAAATTTTGGCATCATTTGTTCGGTATTATCAAGCACAATCCCCAGGTTTGGGACTACTATTTGACGGTTTGCGCCCACAACGAGCATTTCTTAGAATACCGCCAAATCGTGCGAGACGAAATCGAACGTCAGTTGGCGGAGTTTAAAGCACAAAACTCGATCCAAAACTGGCAAAAAGAAGTAGAAGCGATCGCTCCGTAATAAACACAAGAACAGAAGCAGGGGTTAACGAGCGCCAACCCCTTCTTTTAAGGGTATCGCCGTGCAACAGGTGATGATAAAACACTGTTGTACCGATTGAGATCTACCGACTTATTCTTTTTCCTCGTTATCTTCAGATGTCAAGAGCGGAATTTCACTGATGGTCAATTCTTCAATGAGTTCGCGCGTTAAGCCTTTTTCTTCAAGTTGGCTTAGGAGTTTGTCGAGCTGCCACCATACCAGTCCGCTGCTGAGTAATGCTGTGGGTAAGGCAATGAGATAGGCAATTTCGGGGGGGATACCGAAGATGGTTAAGCCGGAGGCGAGGAAGACGCAAGCACCCACCGTCGAGCCGAGAAATGGGAGCTGGAGTTGGGAGCCTCGGAGCGATGCGAGGATACGGCTAGATCTATTTTTCGACCATTCAGAGAGCGATCGCGCCAAGGTATAGTAGATGGCACTCCCGGAGGAAATTCCGATGAAAATTCCGGCGAGCACCAGGAAATAGGGGGGTTGAGAATAGTACATATTTATGGTGTTTTGATTGCGTTATTGTTAAGTTTAGCGATCGGTTCTCATGCGATATGATACCAGTTTTCATCGCGCCCCCAGTTTAGCCTCATGGGAAATCTTCGGCACCGATGGCGCTCCCATCGATTTGCACGAGGATGGCGAGAATTTCTCCGGTACTGGCGATGCGAATGAAAATTTCGCTGCCAATTGAAGGCATGGTGAGGAGATCGTCTCCATCATTACCCAAAAGAGTATCGCGCTCTCGTCTGCTATATAGCATATCGTGCCCTTTGTCTCCTAGCGAGCGTGTCATCTCCTCCGTTACTGTAGAGGACATCGTTTTCGATATTGGCGAACAGCCAATCGTCACCGTGCTCCCCCAGAAGTGAGGGGAAGACAAGGGAATAATATCAAGTTCGGATGATTAGTCACAATTGGGCGCGATTGCCTGAAAACTTCTCTATTTCTTTCCTCCCCTGCTCCCCCTGCTCGTCTAACGAGGAATTATAAGTTTTTAACCGAACTTGATATAAGGCAGAGGAGAAAGGCGCGGCTGGAGATCGGGTGACGCAGCGCTCGAAGAAAATCGGCAAGAATAACGATTCTCCTGGTGTTCGTTGTCCGTTCGTTCGCTTCTATCAAACTGCGCACCCCACAATCCTTAACCCACAACGCATCCAGTGCGAGCGGTTAATGTTACGCTCACATGGGGGACTCCCCCTTCTAAATGTTGGGAAAATTCTCCCGTTCCGTACAGCAGCGTTGCCTTGGGCGATAACCCATCGCATTTAAAACTTACCGTTGTGGCTTCCGTACCAGCATTCACGATGACAACGAGGGTTTGTGCGGGTAGACTGCGGGCAAAAGCGTACGTCATCCCTTCGGCAAACAGCACGCGATATTCCCCCGTTCGCAACGCCCGATTCTCGTTGCGCAAGGCGATCGCTTGTTTGTACGTCTCTAGCACCTGCCGATTCCATCGTTCGGTTGGAGGAAAGGTACGGCGAGAGTCGGGATCGCGTCGACCGCTCAAACCGACTTCGTTCCCGTAATAGACGCAAGGCGCGCCGGGAAACGTCATCATCAGCAACACGGCGAGTTCGTGGCTGGGGATATCTTCATTCACCACGCTCGTAATCCGGGCGGTATCGTGACTGTCGAGTAGGTTGAGCTGCGCCAGGTGAATTTCCCAGTCGTAGAGGTCGAGCAACTGTTCGATTTTGGTTTGATATCCGGCGGCATTTAAGGGTGGATAGGGTTCGTAGGCGGGTTCCTCGACCAGCTCCTTGACGACTCGATCGCCCCCGGCAAAGGCGATTGTCGGACCGGTAAATAAATAGTTCATCACTCCGTCGAACTGGGTTCCATCGAGCCACTCTCTCGAATCCCCCCACACCTCGCCGACGATGTACGCTTCGGGGTTTACGGCTTTGACTCGATCTCGAAACTCTTGCCAAAAACCGTCAGCGGTAATCTCAAAGGGCACATCCAACCGCCAGCCGTCAATGCCAACTTTCAGCCAATATTCAGCCACCCGCATGACGTATTCTCGTACATCGGGATTGTCGTGGTTGAACTCCGGCAAGGCACGATTGTTCCACCAGCCGACATAATTTGCGGGTTTGCTACCGTCGTAGGCGGATAGGGGCCAGCCTTTGATTTTGAACCAGTCTAACCATGGAGAGTTCGGCCCGTGTTCGAGGATATCGTTGAAGAAATAGAAACCGCGACTGGCATGGTTGAACACGCCATCGAGAACCACGGCAATATTCCGTTGATGAGCGTCTTCAAGGAGGGCGCTAAAGGCTTCGTTGCCCCCTAAGATCGGATCGACTTGGTAGTAGTCGTGGGTGTGATAGCGGTGATTGCTGGCGGACTGAAAAATTGGGGTGAAGTAGAGGGCCGTAATTCCTAAGTCTTGTAAATAATCGAGTTGCTCGATAACGCCCCATAAATTGCCCCCCTTATAGCCTTGAAGCGTGGGAGGAGAATCCCAATTTTCTAAAGCGGCGGTAGTGGAAGGAACCCGAGTTTGTCGGTCTTTGCCTCGAGCAAAGCGATCGGGAAAAATTTGATAGAAAACGGCGTGTTTGACCCAGTTGGGGGTTTGAATTTGCATGAATGTGTCGGTAAATGCTCTTGATGGATACTTATAGATATTTTCTGAAGGTTGGGTGTGGGGATAGGACTGAGCCTCCGTACGGGACAAAACAGGTATGAGAAAACATAGTAAGATCTCCTAAGCTTTTGCCTCACAAGCTTTTAAACGAGATTTTTTCAACCAGCTGCTGCATATGAGTTTCAGTTTTTTGTCTTGTACGAAAAGCAAAACGAAAAAACCGAGTTACCATTCAATCGTCAAATCGAGCGCTGAGTGTGAGAACGAACGATCGCCCCTTCAATTCGATCCGATGGAATTGAAGGGCATTACCCATGACTGAGGAAATCCGAAAACGGGACCGGTTCCCCGTTTGCCATGTTTGACTCGAGGAGCGATCGTCCCCCAGTTGAGGAAAACGGTTTTATGCTTCCAAGATCCAGCTTTGTACTCGTTGCAAGCTTTTCCAATCTGGCTTGCGGTTCAATCCATCTTCAAAATTTTTCTGAATTTCCGACCGCCACTCGGAAGAGACCATCATCAGTTGGATGGCACGATCGATTTGTTCGCGAACGCCTTTTTGTTTGCTCTCAATACTCGCAATTGCCAAGTTGACTCGCGCTTGGGGATCGTCGGGATTGAGTTTGACGGCTTTGCGAGCGGCTTTGTACGCCAAAAGGGGTCGATCGTCGAGTAGGTACAGCCACGCCAGACAAGTCCAAGCCGAGCTGTTTTTGCGGGCACTATCGCAAATGTCTTTGAAGACGGGAATGAGAGTGCTGGGGTCTTCTCCTGCTTGATAGCGCTCGATTGCGTCGTTAAAAATTTCTTCAGATTTTAAAGCCATTCGCTTCGATCGGGATTTCGTCTCTTAAACTTGGGTAAAAATCGAATAGAGACGCTCCATCGGAGCGTCTCTACGGGATTGTTGAGATGCCGTTTCGGAACTAAGCCGAAAAAGACTTGCCGCAGCCGCAACTTTGGGAGGCATTGGGGTTGCTAAATTGGAAGCCGCCACCAATAAGGGCATCGCTGTAATCTAGAACCAGACCGTAGAGGTACAGCATACTTTTGGGGTCGCACACGAGCTTGAAACCATCGTAGTCGAACACTTCATCTTTTTCGTCGATGCTGCTCGACTCAATAAAGTCCATCATGTAAGACATCCCAGAACATCCGCCCTGGCGTACGCCCAGGCGCAAGTATAACTCTTTTCCTTGCTTGGCACACAACGATTTAATTTGGTCGATGGCGGCATCGGAAATTAGGATGCCTCGCTGCGCGGAAGATATGGTTTGTGTCATGGGTGATTCAAACTCCCAATTTTATAGTTCGGTCGAGGGGTTTGGGGAGGTCGCGTCCCGCTTGCCCGCAAACCGACTTTACATTCTATTTTAAAAGAAGGGACTCTCTCCCCCGATGCTAAGCCGCCACGCATTTTATTTTGATAGAGCAACCCAAGCCAGTATAAGGTGTTAGGCGCTCGGTCATTTAATTTAGATGCGCTTTAAGCGACAACAGATCGAAACTCCAGTGGGGTTCTAGCGTTGTTGGCTCTCGAACCGGGCGGGCGTTCGCTCCCTATCATCTTATAGTGCTTCTCGATCGCGCGCTCGAGATCTTAGACGATCGTGCCGTTAGAGTCTGGAAGTTAAAAGGATTTGAGGTGGATAGACCCTCGAGTCTTATAGATGGCTTTTGGATTTTAACGGTCATCGAATGAGTTGCATACTATATAATAGTAACGATATCAAAATCAACTTTACTTTGGCTGTTTTTTCCGACAGCAAAGTCGATCGAAACTCCCACAGGAGATAAGTGCGAGCAAAATTGGGCAACGGGCTAGAGAAACGGGCAAAATCCTCAAAACCAATTTCAGACGCGATCGCTTTTGGGCGCTCGGCTTGGTAAGATAGCTAAGAGCCTCGTCCGTTCCCTATAAGTTTGCTGCCCACTCTCGATCGCCCCCAGCACATGTGTCAACCCCAGTTCATCTCGGTCTGTTCTGAAAACCGTAACTAAACTGCATCACTCTTCTCGTTAGGGTCTTTGCCTCAAAGACCCCAATTTGTCATTGAATTGACATTGCTTTACAAAAAATAGTAAGATCCATAGCCTGCTGGATAGTGCCCATCGAGTTTCTCAACAACACGCATGACTAATCAAAGCAAGACGACCCCCGCGTTTCACCTACCCGATTTAGTTGAAATCCAGCGAGCGAGCTTCCGTTGGTTTTTGGAAGTTGGCTTGATCGAGGAACTCAACAGTTTCTCTCCCATCACCGATTATACAGGCAAGCTCGAGTTGCACTTCGTGGGCAAAAAATACAAACTCAAGCAGCCCAAATACAACGTCGATGAAGCCAAGCGACGAGATAGCACCTATGCCGTGCAAATGTACGTTCCCACGCGGCTGATCGACAAAGAAACTGGAGAAATCAAAGAGCAGGAAGTTTTTATTGGTGATTTGCCCTTGATGACCGATCGCGGCACCTTTATCATCAACGGAGCCGAGCGAGTCATCGTCAACCAAATCGTGCGTTCTCCGGGGGTCTACTACAAGCCCGAGACCGACAAAAACGGGCGACGGACCTACAACGCATCCCTGATTCCCAACCGAGGCGCGTGGCTCAAGTTTGAAACCGACAAAAACGACTTAGTGTGGGTGCGCATCGACAAAACCCGCAAACTCTCCGCCCAAGTCTTGCTCAAAGCCCTCGGTCTTGCCGACAACGAAATTTTCGATGCCTTGCGCCATCCGGAATACTTCCAAAAAACCATCGAAAAAGAAGGACAGTTCAGCGAAGAAGAAGCGCTCATGGAACTGTATCGCAAGTTGCGTCCGGGGGAACCCCCCACGGTAACCGGCGGGCGATCGCTCCTCGAATCCCGCTTCTTCGATCCCAAACGCTACGACCTCGGGCGAGTGGGGCGCTACAAACTCAACAAAAAGCTGCGCCTCAACGTCCCCGATACCGTGCGCGTTCTCACCCCCCAAGATATTCTCTCGGCGATCGACTACCTGATCGATCTCGAATACGATATGGGAGAAACCGACGACATCGACCACTTGGGAAATCGCCGGGTGCGATCGGTTGGAGAACTGCTGCAAAACCAAGTGCGAGTCGGACTCAACCGCTTAGAGCGGATTATCAAAGAGCGGATGACCGTCTCCGAATCCGACACCCTCACTCCAGCATCTTTGGTCAACCCCAAACCCCTGGTTGCCGCCATCAAAGAATTCTTTGGGTCTTCTCAGCTCTCCCAGTTCATGGATCAGACCAATCCCCTGGCCGAGCTAACCCACAAGCGGCGCTTGTCGGCCCTCGGCCCGGGCGGTTTGACGCGGGAGCGTGCCGGATTCGCCGTGCGGGACATTCACCCCTCCCACTACGGACGCATCTGCCCGATCGAAACCCCAGAAGGGCCCAACGCCGGTTTGATCGGCTCTTTGGCCACCCACGCGCGAGTCAACGGCTACGGCTTCATCGAAACCCCCTCCCGGCGCGTTCAAGAGGGGCGAGTGCTGCTCGAAGAGCATCCCATCTATATGACCGCCGATGAAGAGGACGACCTGCGGGTTGCCCCTGGGGACGTCACCGTCGATGAAAACGGTTATATCCAAGGGGAAACCATCCCAGTTCGCTACCGTCAGGATTTCAACACCTCCACCCCCGACCAAGTGGACTTCGTTGCCATCTCGCCGGTGCAAATCATCTCCGTGGCCACCTCCTTGATTCCCTTCTTGGAGCACGACGATGCCAACCGCGCCCTGATGGGGTCGAACATGCAGCGCCAAGCCGTACCCCTACTGCGTCCCGAGCGTCCCCTGGTGGGAACGGGACTCGAAGCTCAAGCCGCCCGAGATTCCGGGATGGTGATCGTCAGTCGCACCGATGGGGTCGTCACCTACGTCGATGCCCAGCGGATTCGCGTGCGAGCCACTTCCGCCGATCCCCTGCGTCACAACGGCGAGGTTCCCAAAGAGGAACTCGAATACGTCCTTCAAAAGTACCAGCGCTCCAACCAAGATACCTGTCTCAACCAACGCCCGATCGTCTTTGAAGGAGATGAAGTGGTTGCCGGTCAGGTGCTTGCTGACGGTTCGGCCACTGAAGGGGGGGAACTGGCCCTGGGTCAAAATATTCTCGCAGTTTATATGCCCTGGGAAGGCTATAACTACGAAGATGCCATCCTCATCAGCGAGCGGTTGGTCTACGACGACGTCTATACCAGCATCCACATCGAAAAATACGAAATCGAAGCGCGGCAAACCAAACTCGGACCTGAAGAAGTTACCCGCGAGATTCCCAACGTCGGGGAAGATGCCCTGCGCCACCTCGACGAAACCGGCATCATCCGCATTGGCGCTTGGGTGGAAGCTGGGGATATCCTGGTGGGGAAAGTGACTCCCAAAGGAGAATCGGATCAACCCCCAGAAGAAAAACTCCTACGAGCGATCTTCGGGGAAAAAGCCCGCGACGTGCGCGATAACTCCTTGCGCGTGCCCAATGGCGAGAAAGGTCGGGTGGTCGACGTGCGTGTGTTCACCCGCGAACAAGGGGACGAACTTCCCCCCGGAGCCAACATGGTGGTACGGGTCTACGTCGCCCAGAAACGCAAGATTCAGGTGGGCGATAAAATGGCCGGTCGCCACGGCAACAAAGGGATTATTTCTCGAATTTTGCCCATCGAGGATATGCCTTATCTCCCCGACGGCACCCCCGTCGATATCGTTCTCAATCCGTTGGGGGTTCCCTCTCGGATGAACGTGGGACAAATTTTTGAATGCTTGCTCGCCTGGGCCGGAGAAAATCTGGGGGCGCGGTTCAAAATCGTGCCCTTCGATGAAATGCACGGGGCGGAAATGTCGCGGGAAACCATTAACACCAAACTGCAACAAGGGGCTAAACGTACCGGAAAAGACTGGATTTTCGACCCAAACCATCCCGGAAAAACCGTCGTGTACGACGGCCGCACCGGAGAGCCGTTCGATCGCCCGATTACCGCCGGCAAAGCCTATATGCTGAAGCTGGTTCACCTGGTAGACGATAAGATTCACGCCCGCTCCACCGGACCCTACTCCCTGGTCACCCAGCAGCCCCTCGGCGGTAAAGCCCAGCAAGGGGGTCAGCGCTTCGGGGAAATGGAAGTGTGGGCGCTCGAAGCCTTCGGCGCGGCTTACACCCTGCAAGAGCTGCTGACGGTCAAATCCGACGACATGCAAGGACGCAACGAAGCCCTCAACGCGATCGTTAAAGGGAAAGCCATCCCTCGACCGGGGACGCCAGAATCCTTTAAAGTGCTCATGCGAGAGTTACAGTCGCTGGGTCTGGATATCGCCGTTCATAAAGTCGATACCGCCGAAGATGGAACCTCTCGGGATACCGAAGTCGATCTGATGGCCGACGTATCGAACCGTCGCGCTCCCTCTCGCCCGACCTACGAATCCATGACCAACGAAGAGTAAGCCCCAACTTTTGCAACTCCTGACAACCGATCGTAACTAAATTATGGCCAAGCTAGAACAGCGGTTCGATTACGTTAAAATTGGCATTGCCTCCCCAGAGCGCATCCGGGGCTGGGGCGAGCGCACCCTTCCCAACGGACAAGTGGTGGGGGAAGTCACCAAACCCGAAACCATCAACTATCGCACCCTCAAGCCCGAAATGGATGGGCTGTTTTGCGAGCGCATTTTCGGACCCGCCAAAGACTGGGAATGCCACTGCGGTAAATACAAGCGGGTGCGCCACAGGGGGATCGTCTGCGAGCGCTGCGGGGTTGAAGTGACCGAATCGCGGGTGCGCCGCCACCGCATGGGTTATATCAAGCTTGCCGCCCCCGTGGCTCATGTTTGGTATCTCAAGGGAATCCCCAGCTATATTGCCATCTTGCTGGATATGCCCCTGCGAGACGTGGAGCAAATCGTTTATTTCAATGCCTACGTCGTCCTCAACCCCGGTAATGCCGACAACCTTTCCTACAAGCAGCTGCTGCTCGAAGATCAATGGATCGAAATCGAAGAGCAGCTCTACGATGAAGACTCGGAACTGGCGGGAATTGAAGTGGGAATCGGCGCCGAAGCCCTCCAACGTCTGCTCCAAGATCTCGATCTCGAAACCACCGCCGAAACCCTGCGCGAAGATATTGCCAATGCCAAAGGGCAAAAACGCGCCAAGTTGATCAAGCGGCTGCGGGTGATCGATAACTTCATTGCCACCCAATCCGATCCATCTTGGATGGTGCTCGAAGTCATCCCCGTAATTCCTCCAGATTTGCGCCCGATGGTGCAGCTCGACGGCGGGCGATTTGCCACCTCCGATTTAAACGATCTGTACCGGCGGGTGATCAACCGCAACAACCGCTTGGCAAGGTTGCAAGAGATCCTCGCCCCGGAGATTATCATCCGCAACGAAAAGCGGATGCTCCAAGAAGCCGTGGATGCCCTCATCGATAACGGTCGCCGGGGACGGACGGTGGTGGGAGCCAACAACCGACCGTTGAAATCCCTCTCGGACATTATCGAAGGCAAACAAGGTCGTTTCCGCCAAAACCTACTGGGTAAGCGGGTAGACTATTCCGGACGGAGCGTGATCGTCGTCGGACCCAAACTGAAAATTCACCAGTGCGGGCTGCCTCGGGAAATGGCGATCGAACTGTTTCAACCCTTTGTCATCCATCGTCTGATCCGCCAGGGACTCGTCAATAATATCAAAGCCGCCAAAAAACTGATTTCTCGCAACGATCCCAACGTTTGGGACGTACTCGAAGAAGTCATCGAAGGTCATCCCGTGATGCTCAACCGCGCGCCCACCCTGCACCGTTTGGGAATTCAAGCTTTCGAGCCGATTTTGGTCGAAGGACGCGCCATTCAGTTACATCCGTTGGTGTGTCCGGCGTTCAACGCTGACTTCGACGGCGACCAAATGGCCGTTCACGTGCCCCTATCCATGGAGGCTCAAGCGGAAGCTCGGTTGTTGATGCTCGCCTCCAACAATATCCTCTCTCCGGCCACCGGTCGCCCGATCGTCACCCCGAGTCAGGATATGGTGCTCGGATGCTACTACCTGACAGCCGAAAACCCGGCGGCCGCTAGCGAGCGCGAACGAACCTTTAGCAACCTCGACGATGCAACGATCGCCTACGAGCAAAAGCAAATCCAGTTACATACCTATGTTTGGGTTCGCTACGACGGCGAAATAGACAGCGCCGATGGAGAAATCGAACCCCTTGAGATTCAAACCTCTGACGAAGGTGTCGTCACCAAAATTTACTCCGACAGGCGTCAGCGCTGGGATGCCCAGGGCAATCTCCTGACTCAGTACGTTCGCACCACTCCCGGTCGGATTATTTACAATCAAGCGGTGGTTGAAGCCTTGAGCTAACCCTACTCCTAGACCTGAGTTGAAGACCTCCAGCCTGGGGAAGTGACCTCAACCTGCCTGCGGGTGTGCGATCGCGATCGCACACCATCACCCCCATTAGCCCTTAGCCATTAGCCAACATGATCTTTCGCAACCGAGTCGTAGATAAAAAACAACTTCGAGCCTTGATTGCTTGGGCATTTACCCATTACGGAACCGCGCGCACTGCTAAAGTGGCAGATGCCCTCAAAGATTTGGGCTTTCGATACGCCACCCGCGCCGGCGTTTCAATTAGCGTGGAAGATTTGCAGATTCCCCCAAGCAAACAGCAGCTTCTCGCCACCGCTCAAGAAGAAATTGACGAGACCGAGGCTCGGTACACGCGCGGAGAAATCACCGCAGTGGAGCGATTCCAGAAGGTGATCGATACCTGGAACATTACCAGCGAAGCCCTCAAAGATGAAGTGGTCAGTAACTTCCGCAGCACCGATCCCCTCAATTCCGTCTACATGATGGCATTTTCCGGCGCGCGGGGTAACATCTCTCAGGTTCGCCAGCTCGTGGGGATGCGAGGGCTAATGGCAGATCCCCAGGGACAAATCATCGACCAACCTATCAAAACCAACTTCCGGGAAGGATTGACGGTTACCGAATACATTATTTCCTCCTACGGCGCTCGTAAAGGTCTTGTAGATACGGCCTTGCGAACGGCCGATTCGGGCTACCTCACCCGCCGCCTGGTGGATGTTTCCCAAGATACGATCGTCCGAGAAATCGATTGCGGTACCGAGCGCGGCATCGTCGTTCGCGATATGACCAGCGGCTCTAAAGTCCTGATTCCCCTCAAAGATCGGCTTTTGGGTCGGGTATTGGCTCGAGATGTGGTCATCGGCGGTCGGACGATCGCCAAGCGCAACCAACCGATCCCCGAAGATCTGTGTCTGGAATTCGGTCGCGAAGGTGTCGTTGAAGTGATTCTTCGATCGCCCCTCACCTGTGAAGCCGCCCGCAGCGTTTGCCAGCACTGCTACGGCTGGAGTCTGGGTCATGCCAGTTTCGTAGACTTGGGCGAAGCCGTGGGAATTATTGCCGCTCAAAGTATCGGCGAACCCGGAACCCAGCTCACCATGCGCACCTTCCACACCGGAGGCGTATTTACCGGAGAAGTGGCAAGCCAAGACAAAGCCCCTGTGGATGGCACGGTTAAATATGCGAAAAACCTGCGGGTGCGACCGTTCCGGACCCGCCACGGCGATGAAGCCTTCACCGTGGAGCAAGGGGGCGACATCGAAGTGATTCCCACCAAAGGTAGCAAATCCGCTCGCTTTAGCGTTTCTCCCGGCGGCACCCTATTGGTCCGCGACGGTCAGACCGTGGTGAGCGAACAAGTCCTCTCCGAAGTTCCCGTGGGCGGAACCACCCGTAAAACCACTGAAAAAGCAACCAAAGACGTTGCCACCGACCTGGCTGGGGAAGTCAAATTTGCTGATATCGTCCCCGAAGAACGGCAAGATCGTCAGGGGAACACCACAACCATCGCCCAGCGGGGTGGATTGGTCTGGGTGCTATCGGGGGAAGTCTACAACCTGCCGCCGGGCGCCGAACCGATGGTGAAAAACGGATCGGGGGTCAAAGGCGGTAGCGTTCTGGCGATTACTCAAACCGTCACCGAGTATGGAGGAATCGTGCGGATTCCCCCCCCAGATGAGTCCCGCATCCGGGATACGAATGAAGAATCCCTCATTCCCCGCGAAGTGGAAATTGTGACCGCATCCGTGTT
>NZ_JADEXN010000073.1 GCF_015207075.1 Zarconia navalis LEGE 11467 | reverse complement strand
GGTTAACGGGGACGCGCACAGACTAACGGGGTAGGCACGGGTTAACGGGGACGCGCACAGGCTAACGGGGTAGGCACGGGGGCACTACCCCTACAAGTTACAAGTAGGGTTAATGTTTTTGCACATCGCTATAAGTTTATCTAAAAGAACCTTTCCCGAACGTTGCGATCGCATCGAAGAAGGCAATAAAACTATTTTGACAATTCGATCGATACAATAACAATATCGAAATCGTCTCCCGTCCCATGCTTGCACCCTCTGGATTTAGCCCCCAAGAGTACCTATTTCTCGAACGAGAAAGTCCCGTCCGCCACGAATACCGAGATGGTTCGGTTTACGCTATGGCGGGGAATAGTGATAACCACAGCCGTCTGAGTATTAACTTGCTAACGGCGATGAATCTTCACTTGCGCGATGGAAACTGTCAGTTTTTTTCCGGTGATGTCAAAGTCAGCTACGCCGATGCATTCTTCTACTATCCCGATGCGTTTGTTACCTGCGACGATCGAGATAAAGTCGATCGCTACGTAAAGCGCTATCCTAAATTGATCGCCGAAGTCTTATCTCCCTCCACCGAAACATTTGATAAAGGCGAAAAGTTTGCCGATTACCAACAGCTTGAATCCTTAGAAGAATACGTCCTAATTTCCCAAGATACGATGCGGGTGGAGTGTCGCCGTCGGGTACGTAATGAAAATGGAGAGGGTTGGGAAACTGAAATTTACGAGAAAGGCGATCGCATTCTATTTTCTAGCGTCGAACTCGAAGTGGCGATCGAAGAATTGTATCGAGGCATGAGTTGGCGATCGTAATCCTTTCTCTCCTTTCGCTAAGCGTGGAATTTAGTCAACTCGCCCAAAGATAAATCTCTGTCGGGTTTTTTAGGGATAAATTTGTGAGTGGCGGTTTGCCAACTCGATCGCCCGAACGGCTGGGTTCTGTTGACATTTCATATCAAATCCGAACTCGCAGTATTGTCGCAGAGTTTCGAGCGCACTGGACGGATCTTAAGTTGATACCACTTGTATCGTTTGCAAATTCCGATCGCAACACCCGGTTATCGTCCCCCCCAAGTCTCGGGTTCGTTGCAAAACCTCGATCGCGGTTGGGGTAATCTCTTCCCCCGGCATCAACACCGGAATTCCCGGCGGGTAGGGACAGATGAGTTCCCCACTCAAACGACCGATACTGCCCGAAACAGACACCGTTTCTAGGGGTGCGAAGAAGGCATCGCGGGGTGACATCGCCGGTGGTGAAAAGGCATCTTGATGGGAAATCTCGCCAGGAACCTCAAGAAGGAGATCGTCCCCAGCGTCAAGGTGCAACGGTGCAGACTCCCGCGCGATCGCCCTCAACCCCTCCACAAGCCGATCGATATCCGTTGCCGTATTCCCCAAACTGATGGCAAAAGCCAGATACCGGCGCTCTACTAACTCCGCCGTCACCCCAAAGCGATCGTCTAAAATTTCATCAGCGTCGTAGCCATTAATTCCCAACCGATCGACCTTCACCATCAGCCGAGTGGGATCGAGATCGAAAAATCCCGGAGTTTGGGCGACAGGGACTTCCAACACCGACAGGGGGGCAATGTCAGACAGCCGAGTTCTCGCCTCTCGCGCCAGTTGCAGCGTCTGACTCATCAGCAGATGTCCCTTCGTTGCCATTTGCTGCCGCGCCCCATCTAACGAAGCCATCAGCAGATAGCTCGGACTGCTCGATTGTACCAGTTGCAGCGCTCGATCGAGCCGCAGATCGTCGATGCGATCGCCCTTTAGGTGCAACATCGATGCTTGGGTAAGCGCCCCCAACACTTTGTGAGTGGACTGAATCGCCACATCTGCCCCAGCTTCCAGTGCGGGTGTTGGCAAGTCGGGATGAAAAGTAAAATGAGCGCCGTGGGCTTCATCCACAATCAGCGGAATATCCCGTTGGCGGGTGACATCGGCGATGCTGGCAATATCGCTACAAACCCCTTGATAGGTCGGCGATACCACCATCACAGCTTTGGCATCGGGATGGGCTTCGAGGGCGGCGGCGACGGCATTGGGTGAGATTCCCAGAGGCAAATCCCAATCCCGATCGTAGGTTGGATGGATGAAAATGGGAATCGCCCCGGAGAGAATCAACCCGGAAATTGCCGATTTATGGGCGGTTCGAGGCAAAATGATTTTGTCTCCCGTTTGGCAGGTGGCGAGGATCGCCGCGAGAATACCCGCCGTCGAACCATTGATGAGAAACCAAGTTCTTCGCGCCCCAAAGACCTCGGCTGCCAGAGCTTGTGCTTCGGCGATCGCCCCTTCGGGAGCTGCTAAATTATCCAGTTGAGGCAATTCCGTCAAATCGGCGCGGAAGACTTCTCCTCCCCACCATCGGAGGAGTTCTCGAGGCGCACCGCTTCCCTTCTTGTGTCCGGGGACGTAAAACGGGGCGGAATCTTGTTGGGCAACCTGCCGGAGAATGTCCAGCAGGGGGGTAGAGGTTCGATCGAGCATGAAGCCAGGTTTTGACGGGTTAACTTGCCATGCTACCTTATCCGGCTCCTTATCCAGCTTTGCACGATGGCAACGATCGCGAGTCGAGTGCGGCAATTTTACGACCCCACAGTGACCCGAAATACTGCCGGTACAGCTCGCAACTGACGGTGGCTCGATTTCCTTCCAAGCGCACCAATCCCAGCCGTTTTAGCTCGCCAGCGATATGGGGTTCGAGGCGAGTGGGTGTGAGTAAGACTTGTTGGAATGCCTCCGCGACGTGGCGGTCTTTTTGCAAGTTCCACAGTTGAGCGCTCAAGTGGCGGGCGAAGATGCCGGTATCGGTGGCGGCATCTTGGAGGAGTGGGGTGAGGGATCGGTTTTGTCGCACGCTGCTGTCGAGAGCGACTCGTACCAAGTAGGGAAGTCCTCCAGTGAGTTCTACCAACCTCTTCAGTTCGGCTGCGGTGAGTTCGAGTCCGTACCGCCGCGCCAACTCGCTGACTTGGGTGGGAGTGAAGGGGGACAAATCGATCGCCATCCCGACGGTGAGTGGAGATTGGGGGGTGACGGAGTACAGAGAAAAATCCGTCGAATACAGAACCAGAACTCGCAGTTTTTGCCAAATCGGACTATCTTTGGTTTTCTCGTGCCAAGACCGTAAGAGGGCGAAAAAATCGCGAGCTGTTTGAGGGTAGTCGAATAATCGATCGACTTCGTCAAAAGCCAGGACGATCGGTTCGGAGATTTGTTTGAAGAGATATTCTTGAAAATACAGGGTGCAGCTAACCAAATTTCCCATATCTTCATGCCAATATTCTGGTAATTTCGAGTCTAAGCCGAGTTGTTGGGTGACGTTGGCACAGACCCAGCGGATGGCTTTGGTGGGGGATGTGAGAATTTCTGCTTCGGCTAGATGGAAATTCAACCAAACATTGCGGTAATTGTGACGTTCTCCACAGGCAAGAATGCGCGAAGCGAGAGAGGTTTTTCCGGTCTTGCGCCCACCCTTGATGCGAATCAAAGCGCCCGGTTGGAGAATTTGTCGATCGCAATCCCGATCGATCTTCTCTCGTTCGATGTAGAACTTAGATTCGAGAGGAACCTTGCCTTCGGGGGATTCTAACTCATTTTGGAGTCGGGTATCCTTCCAGAAAACACCGATCGAATTCAATCCACGATCGATATGAGTTTCGAGTAAACTCGAACAATTGGTTTTATTTACTTTTTCTCCCAAAACATCTGAAATTTGCTTCCAAAGTTTCGGAGCCACCCATTGCTTGATATACGGTTCGGAATAGTTGTTTTCTTGAGCAATTTGAGCGTAGGTTTTTTTTATTTCGGATAGCGTTTCTCGCAGGAAAACTTTTTGAATGAAACTCAAAGAGTTGCCTGTTTTGCAAGCAACGAGTCGATCGATCGACTCGATCGCTTCTTCAATATTTTTAATCGACATTTTAGCCTGGGATCTGTTATCGACAAAATATTCCCCATCTCAAGATTAAATATAGGGAATTTGCAGAGATGTTTTAAAACTCGATGCTATGCGATCGCAACCAGTACGATCGCACACACTAAAAAATAAGATTAAACCGTAAGGGATACCGGAAAAATGCACCCATTTGCTAGAGCGAAAGACTTGGCAACTTGCCGGAAAATAAATCTTTGCTCTCTCGATTCACAATATTTTTTCCATCAAAGTGCAAGGTCGAGACTGTCGGCAAACAGGACGATAGCGAATGAGAGCGAGATCGATTCTCGGACTCAACGGTGGAAAAATATTGTGTTCGCGGTACTCTGATGTGATAACTCTTACTAGAATAAAAGAATTTATTTGTTAAGTCTTTCCAAAAACGGAAAATTGGTCTTTTTCTCTAAATCTTTACTTAACTTAATATTTTAGCGATCGATTCGAGAATTCCTCAGCCGGGAATATTTAAAGCACCGTGGGTTTTCAGCCATTGTTTTTGTGAAGGTGTCAACCCCGTGCTATCGGTAAAGAGCGCCCCTTTGACGCGGGAACCGGAGAAGTCTACCCCTTCAAGATGAGTATCGTTCAAGTTGGCATATCGTAAATCTGCTGCTGCCAAATTCACATGGCTTAAGATCGCGCCCTCTAAATTCACCTTAAATAGCGAGGCATGGTTCAGATTCGCCTGGGTGAGGTCTGCATTCGCGAGAATTCCCAGTTCTAAAGATGCTTCTTCGAGAATTGCGTGACTCAAATCGGCGTGACTCAAATCCGCCTCAACTAAATCTGCCCCGGTTAAATCCGCCCCCTTCAACATGGTTTCGTGGAACTGCGCCCCGGCTAAATCGACCTTTCGTAACGAAGCATCGTTTAAAATCGCCCCTTCCCAGTTGCTTTGACTGAGTTTGGCTGCCCCAAAAGTTGCACCGGTAAAATCCGTTCCTTTGAGCTTTGCTTTAAACAGGTTTGCCCGACTCAAGTCAACTTTTGCCGAACGTGCTTCTTCTAAGAAAACTTCAGTTAGGTTGGCATCTCTTAAGGAAGCAGATTCCAAATTTGCATGATGGAGTTGGGCGCTACTGAGGTTGGCTTCTGTTAAATCCGCACCTCTCAAGTCCGTCCAAAATAGCATTCCGTGAAGTAAATAGACTCCTGTCAAATTGGTTTGGTATAAATTCGCGCGATTTAAATCCGTCCAAATTAACCGCGCACCGCTTAAGTTAGCATGACTGAGATCGGCACTACTGAGATTGGCATGGCTGAAATCAGACTCGCGCAGATCGGCATGGCTCAAGTTTACTCGACTTAAACTTAGGTTTTGAAAGTCTCTTTTTCGGGCTGCATAATGTTGGAGAATCTCTTGAGTATTCATTGCTTTTTACGTGACCGAACGTGCAAGTCGAGAAAGGAGAAAGCGATCGCATCTTGGAAAGTTTTTGGTATCGGGAAACAGAAAAAGCGATCGATATTTATTTTCGATTTTACCGATACAGCGGTCATTTTTAGAATCGGGAGTATTTTAAATTAACTTCATCATTTAAAAGGGTAATATAACCGTTTCAGGTCAATTTAGCGTTCGAGGTAATAGGAAAAAATGCGATCTTTGACTGGAAGGCGAAAAATATACGAACTATATACATTGACAAAAAACTAAAAACATGTGTTTGTGCCAACCGAACTGGAGATAGAGCGAGTCAAGATATGAACTTTATGTATTTTCGTTTGCCGATTGCGGCTGAAATAATAACGATCGAGATTGAATTTCAAACAAAATTATGAGCGACCAAAATTCTAACCATGCCGGTTCGGGCCAACTCATCCAAATCAATATTGACTCTCTAAGCTTTGATAGCTTCGATCGCAATCCTCAAACAGATATCGTCTGTGTTTCTCCTGTGCGGACTGTCGTTCGTCGGGAAGAAGAAATCGTTCTGATCCGTCGGGTTCGCAAAGTTGAAGAGGTCGATGCGAGTCCCGCTTGCCCGGTCAATACCACGCAAACGGTGCAAACCGGGGAAGGAGAAGCAACCTATACGGCTCAAACCCAAGAAACCGGGGTTTGAGAGATTCGATCGGTCAGCGGCAGTGTTGACCGATCGCACCTCGGGTTCGTTCGCACTCGTTATCGCATCCATCGATCGTTTGCCGGGATTGAGTGTGAGTAAATTTCCCATCTTTGGGTGATTCGAAAAACCACTACCAACGTCAACGGAAAACCGACAGGCAAGCCTGAAGGATTGTAGTCGTCTGTCAAGTTTGAAATAAAGGATATGGGGAGATGGGGGATGCGATCGGGATGTTCGCACGACATCGATACACCCTACACCCCACATCCCTTCCCCAATTCCCTTTTATTTTCAGTCACAGGAGAAAACATATGAGTCGTAGCATCCCTGCAGTCGATCTCGTCATCGCGATCGACACCAGCCCCTCGATGAAAGATGAAGCGATCGCCCTAAGTCAGGCATCTGAAGCGGCCATAGAAAGGGCCCGATCGAGTTGTCCTTCCGATTTGCGGGTGATGTGGTTTGGCATTGAAGGCACTTGGAAAGGAACCCACTTCGATCGCACGATTCGCAATTATTTGGTGGGCGAATGCGACGTTTGGGAGTCGCAAATGCGGGGTCGCAAGCGAGGAGAAGTCAAAAATGCGGGGGCGCAAGAAGATGCCGCCCGCGCGGTGGAAGACCTTTCGACCCTCTTCAACTGGCGGCAGGGGGCAGCTAGAGCGATTTTTTATCTGGGGGACGAAGCCCTCGAAGGAGGGGGCAGCAAAACCGAACGAGAAGATATCGAAGCGACCGATGTGGCGATCGCCAAAGCTCAAGCGGCCGATGTTGCAGTGCATACCTATTTCGGTACGTCCAAAAGCAAGCATCGGCAAAGCCTCGTTTCGGAATACGCCCGGATGGCATCGGAAACCGGGGGACAAGCCTTTACCGACAAGGATGCGATCGAGGGTTTTAGCGCGGTGTTAGAACGGGTGATTTGTGGCACTCGAGCGATCGCCACAGCCCCCGAACCAGTTGAAGAACCTGTTTCCAAAACCCCTACCGTCTACGTTCAAGATTGCCCCGACGGTCAACTCAGCAAGCTATACGGTCTCGATCTCTCGACGGGGAAAACCACGTTTGTCGGTGAATTGGTGACGGAGGTTTCCGATATTGCCTTTGTCGGTTCTCAACTCTACGGACTGGATTTGACCGATAGCGGTAAAACAACGCTGTTGGTAACCATCAATCCGGCAACGGGAGATGCGAGTGTCGTCGGCGATATCGGCTTTGCAGTGGTCGGCTTGGCGTACAGTGACGCGCGCGATACGCTGTATGCTTCGTCGGCAAAACAGCTTATTGCCATCGATCGGGAAACGGGGAAAGGAACGGCGGTGGTCACCCTCAAAGATCGCGATCGAAACTGCGGTGAGGTGGCATTTGATGGGAGTGGTAATGCCTATATCAGCCTGATTGGATACGATCGCAAGAAGATGCTGGCGACTTGCAACCTCGATACGGGGGATGTCAGCATTATCGGTGATGTCGGATTTCCGGGTCTGGCGAGTATGGAATTTATCCAAGACGTTCTCTATGGAGTCACAGGTAGTTTCTTCAATCTCGGCAAAGACGGACAACTGATTTGCATCGATACGAAAACGGGTAAAGGAACGTTTGTGGCAATGACCGATCCGATCGCTCGTTGGGCGGGGATTACCCTGGGCGAACCGGTTCGTACGGATACCACACCCGATATCGTTGATGAGACTCCAGAGGTTCACACGGATACCACACCCGATATCGTTGATGAGACACCGGAAGTTCATACGGATACCGTGCCTGATGCCATTGATGAGACACCGGAGGTTCACACGGATACCGTGCCTGATGCCATTGATGAGACACCGGAAGTTGACGCGGATACCACACCCGATATCGTTGATGAGACTCCAGAGGTTCATACAGATACCACACCCGATACCGTTGATGAGGTAGATGAACCCGCGCAGCCAATGCCCAAACCTGCTGCCCCGATTTATATCAATGCCTTGACCTTCGATAGTTTCGATCGCAATCCAGCCACCGATATTGTTTGCGTAGCGCCAGTACGTACTGTGGTCCGACGGGAGGAAGAAATCGTGCTGATTCGCCGGGTTCGCAAAGTCGAAGAAATTGATGCGAGTCCTGCTTGTCCGGTAAATACCAGTCAAGTTTCTCAGGGTGAGTGACCGCAGCCCCGTTGGCAGAAGTAATAAGTAATAAGTACTAAGTGATAAGAAGTCTCTTCGTGTATAGAAGAAAAGCTACAACCCAATTCCGTTTTTAAATCTTCTAATTTTCAGGTCGGATCTAACTTATTACCGAGCGCTTTAAACTTATTACTTGTCAACAAGATCTAACGGCTGGCCTTATCTCAAATTGTTATCGACTCAAATAGTCCGTTAAACATTCAGTTATCAATCATTATCTTGGAGGTAAACGATGGATATTTTAACGATCGATCCCAAAGAGAACTGCTATGTTATCGATCCCAACCAAATGGAATATTTGCAAAATAATGTAGCCGCTTCGGTCACCCTCGATCGCGGCACTCATGTTATCCGCATTACCAGCGGTCGTTATAGCTTTTCCAGTTCCCAGACAACCGGGGAACCTTGGGTTGTGTTGTGGATGTACGGCGTCGATGGCAGTACGTTTACCAACAAAAATACGGGGGCAACAATTGGTGCAACTTGGACGACTTTGAATGGTTACGACGATACTTTAACCTTAGAAGTTTCCGATCGGGTTGTGGTTTGTGCGTTATTTTTTGATTATCAACACAACAGCGACGCCAGTTCGATCGAGCTGGCGATCGGTTCTCAAACTCTGACGGTCGAAAGTCAGAAAAATCGCTATCTGCTCGATCGAAGTTATCTAGACAATCTCAAAAAATGGAAAAAAAACTTCATTGAAGTCGATCCGGGAATCTACCGTATTAAAATTCGAGACGGTCAGTTCAGCTATTGGTCCGATGATAAAAAGTTCGATCTAGAACCTTGGGCATTGCTTTGGGCAAAAGGTGGAAAAGTGATTGCCAAGAATACCGATGTAGAAGTCGAAGAAACTTGGTGTTCTTTAAATGGATATAACGATTACGTTGAAATCGAAGTCAAAGCCAAAACGACACTCTGCGGATTATTTTTCGACACGTACAAGGATGATAACGAGGGTAAAATAACCCTTTCGATTTCACCCATTCCAGCAAAAACTCGTCCCACACCCCCTCAACCGGAAACCCATACCGATCGAATTCCAACGACACCGGTTTCTAAGGTAATTTCTAGTCCTATCTATATCCCCGATAATATTTGGGATCTTCGCGATCCAGCGACAGATGTTGTCTGTATTTCGCCCGTGCGGACTATTGTTCGTCGGGAAGAAGAGATTATTCTCGTGCGGAAAGTTCGTAAAGTCGAAGAAATTGATGCGAGTCCCGCTTGTCCGGTGAATTCGATGCAAATGGATGGTGTTCAGATCGAGAATTAGTTAATTTAAGTTGGGTTAATATCAATTGCTGGCGACTCTAGATTCGTCAGCAATTTAAATTATTTTAAACTACTTCTTAGCTCGGTAAAAGCCAAAAATTCGATAAAGTGTATGTATATTCAATTATATAGTTAATTATTTTAAGGCTTCTCCACTGAGAATCCACGACGAATATAACATTAGATCGCTCGTGAATAGATTCACTTATATTAAATTTTAGACAACTAGATAGCTACAGGCAGAGTCTACCGTGCCAAAGTTTTATCGCGTTGTGTCAACCCTTCACTTAAAATCAATATAGATTATTCGATCGAAAAGAAAAAATAGACTTATGTCAATTCAATACATTCCCCGGATTTATCCTAGTGGTTATTTAGATCGGCTATCCAAACTGATCGACGAGCGATTGCACCCCGGTGCCAACAAAGCCGAGATCGACGATCGCATTTGGGATTTATTCGGTGAAGAATGGGCGGTGATGTTCACGGATTTATCGGGTTTTTCTCGCTTTGTCGCTGAATTTGGCATCATCCACTTTTTGCAAATTATCTACGAATCCCAGCGAATTTTCAGTCCTTGTATTGATAAATGGGATGGCATTTTAATCAAAATGGAAGGGGATAGTATGTTGATGCTATTCCGTCAACCCACCAAAGCCGTTCAATGTGCGATCGAAATGCAACGGACGGCAAAAAAATACAATCGCGACAGATTAGATGCGGAGAAAATTCTTCTGTGCGTTGGAATCGGTTACGGAAAAATATTGACAATTGGCGAGCAAGATGTATTCGGAGCCGAAGTGAATGCGGCAAGTAAATTGGGTGAAGATACGGCAAAAGCCTGGGAAATTTTAGTCACCGATTCCGTTGCCGATCGCATTAGTAATATCCAACATATCAGTTTAGATGATACTGATTTCGTTCCCCCCGGTGCAAAAGCTGCATTTAAAGTGAATTATCAGCTATAGAGCGATATTTTTGCGATCGTTATTCTCGAAGTCGGTATTTATTTGTTAAAGCTGAGGTGGCATCGAAGCAATAAGATGTTTTTAGGGAATTCAAAAAGCTCTACAACATGAAACGTCTGATTGTTTGTTGCGATGGAACCTGGCAAAAGCTAACCAATCCCTATCCAACCAATGTGGTGAAGATAGCTCAATCCGTCAAAGCTATTAGTTCTGATGGGATCGCTCAGATTGTCTATTATGACGAAGGAGTGGGAACGAGTAGTCGATTGGATGCACTGTTTGGCGGTGCGTTCGGTCGAGGAATCGACAAAAATATCGAAGATGCCTACCGCTTTCTGTGTCTGAATTACGTAGCCGGAGACGAGATTTATCTGTTCGGCTTCAGTCGAGGTGCTTATACGGTACGCAGCCTCGCCGGAATGATTTACAACTGCGGTCTGCTCGGTCGCCACTACATTCGCCAAGCTCCCATTGCATATACACTGTACCGCGCTCGCGGCTGCAAACCCAACGAAAGTCAAGCGATCGCATTTCGCAAAATGTACGGAGAGCGCGTCCCGATTACGTTGCTCGGTTGCTGGGATACGGTGGGGTCTTTGGGGATTCCCGAAGTCAGTCCCTGGATGAAATTCAATCGCAAAATTAACGAAAAATATCGCTTCCACGATACGAAGCTCAATCGAACCATCCAACACGCACTTCATGCGGTGGCTATCGATGAAACGCGCAAAATATTTGACGTTACACCCATGGAAAAAAGCCAACATGCCGAAAATCAGGTACTCAAGCAAGTTTGGTTCCCCGGCGATCATAGTTGTATCGGTGGTGGCTTTAAAAACCGCCGATACCTCTCCGATGCACCGTTGAAGTGGATGATGGATTCGATACCCGAACTCGGCTTGGATCTAGATCTTGATGAGAGTGTTATTGAGGATGGCTTGAAAATCGATCCGGCGTGCGAACTCAACCTGAAGCCACACAATTTAATCAGCAAGTTTACCATTCTTGGGGGAGTCGTTTTGCGGGATGTTTCCGATCGCTTTGAGGATATTCACGATGTGACGAGGCAACGCTTTTTGAAGCGGAAGGATTATAAACCTAAAAATTTGTTGCGCAAGCACCGTTCTCGGCTGAAACAATAAGAGCGTGGATTTTTGATAGGTTGTCTAGATTGTCGATATCTCTTAAAAACTATGGCGATTAAGAAGAATTTTTCTAGCTTTGAAGATTTAATTGCAAATAGTAAAATCCCGGTACTTGTGACGTTTTATACGACAGGATGCAGTTACTGTCAAATGTTATCGCCAATCTTGGAACAAGTGAAAACTCAAATGGGCGATCGCTTGAAAATTGTCAAAATCAATACGGCAAATTATCCAAAACTGGCATCGAAATATGAGGTAAAAGTCTCACCGACGACGCTGTTGTTTGTGGATGGTGAGTTAGCGAGTCGAATTAAAGGAGTGATGCAAGCTCCTCAACTGATGCAATACATTCAAAAGTTTTTATAGGGATTCTTCTCTGAATTGAGTAAGGGCAATATCTCGTAGGGTGGGCAGTTGCGGAAATTGAAATGTTAGGTTGCAATTCCTAGAACTGCCACCTAACTACTGGGGTTGATGGTTGCTGATGGCGGGCAGCAGATGTCTTTTGAATAGTGTTGAGGCTAACACTACCCGCCCTGCAAGTTGAGCTACTCGATCGATGCAAGCACTTGATAAACAAGCAAGATGCTCGCACTGTGATGTGGTGAAATGAGATGCTATAGGACACGATGCGATCGAAACCAAAATTTTTAATCCGATTTTAATCCCCCAGAAAAATCGTTGAGTTTCTGAAGTGGGTCGGGGTTAATATTTTGATGACTTGAAACCGAGAAGTTGCGATAATATCATTGAGTTTCAATCACAAAATTGAAAGAGTTCGGTTTTCTCTTATCCCATCAAATTTTTAAAATGTTTTTAAGTGCGGATGTCAAGATTCGAGAGTAAAGACTTCAAAAAGAATCTGCATATTTTTTGTAAAGCCTGCCTATAACTTCACTAGACACACTGAAGATAGATCGGCAGAAATGACTGACAGGGACAATGCATCACCAAATCTCCCGATCTCAAATTGAGGTACTGACTGAGATAGCCTTGGCTGCTTTTAGCTGAAATCTCTGCCGCCAAGCGAGATCGCATTTGAGATCTATTGCTGTACGAACGTATTCATCCGTTGGGAGCGTTCTATCAAACAAGCTTCTCCAAACACATCGATAACCAACTTCTGCCGCATTGCATGAGGTGTTGTCCGAGTGAAATATGACTAGGGATAGCAAGAATAATGAATCGCAATTCATCAATTTCCGGAGAGTTTGCAGAATTTGCAGAAAATGAAAATCAATTGCCCGATGGCAGTTCTTCCAACCCAGAAAACGCAAGTAATCGCGAACCCGAATTCGTTCCCGATCGAGTTATTGTCAAATTCAGACCCGGCGCGCGATCGAACGACATCAACGCCCTGCAAGCGAGTTTAGGGGCATCGGTTCTCGAAACCACCAATACGTCCGGGGTGCAACTGTGGTCGATTCGGGGAGATGTGGAAAGTGCGATCGCCGCCCACAGCAACAACCCGGCGATCGAATACATCGAACCCAACTATATCGTTCAAACCACGGCCATCCCCGACGATCCCGACTTCGACCAACATTGGGGTCTCAACAATACCGGACAAACCGGCGGCACCCCCGATGCCGATATCGATGCAGCAGAAGCCTGGGACATCACCACCGGCAGCAGCGATGCGGTGGTGGGTGTCATCGATACCGGTGTGGAATACAATCACCCGGATTTAGTCGATAACATCTGGACGAACCCCGG
>NZ_JADEXN010000072.1 GCF_015207075.1 Zarconia navalis LEGE 11467 | reverse complement strand
ATGTAATCTAGTTGTGTACGATCGTTGCTAGAATACCGACCTGGCTAAGGTCGATCGTATCAATTAGGTTAAGTTGACGATGCACACCTGCTCGTTACCCATAGTCGAATGAACTCGATCTAGATAGTTAGCATTTTTTTAACCTAAGATTTTCCCTTATACTCATATTAAATATGATAAGCCGATCTTGAAAATTCTCCAACTCGGACTTCTCGCAAGTACCGAACAAAAAGGAGGAAAGTATATATAAGGTAATGATTCATCTAAGTCAAGCTGCCATTCGAGAACTTAAGCGACTCAAATCCAGGCAAAATTCCCAAGAAGCCTATTTCCGCTTAAAGGTTGAAGCGGGTGGATGTTCTGAGTTTTTTTACGCCATGACTTTTGACGAGACTGCAGGACCTAGCGATCGAGTTTGTGAATGCGAGGGACTTGAAACCCTCATCGATTCGGTTACCTTGCCTTATGTTGAAGGATTGACCGTAGATTATTCTGAAGATTTGATGGGAGGGGGGTTTCGCTTCCACAATCCCAACGCTACCCAGACTTGTGGCTGTGGTAATTCTTTTGCGATGAAGAAGTCAGGCAACAATTAATGTCAACTACAAAGCTCGATCGAACCACCCAAGCACTTGTTGAAGCCGTCGATCGCGCCGATTCTGCCGATGCAGTTTTGGAAGCCGTAGAAGATTTAGCCGCTGCTGGCTCGATCGATGCGACTTCTAAACTGATTGAAGTTCTCGGTTATAACAATCCCGGTGCGGCAGTCGCCGCCGTAGACGGACTGATACAAATTGGGGAACCGGCTGTTTTACCGCTTCTCCAGCAGCTCGACGGTTATAACTACGGGGCTAGAGCCTGGACCGTTCGCGCTTTGGCGGGGATCGGCGATCCCAGAGGGTTAGATATCCTGCTCGCGGCCACTTCCGATTTTTCCCTGAGCGTGCGACGGGCCGCATCTAGGGGTCTGGGGACGATTCGCTGGCAGGAAATGAAATCCGACCGGGTGGCTGTTGCACAGACTCGGGCGCTGCAAGCACTCCTCGAAACCTGCCAAGATCCCGAATGGATCGTTCGCTACGCCTCGGTGGTAGGAATGCAGGGATTGGCAGCAGTAACGGCTGCGGAATCTTCCGATACCTTATCCACTGTATTGGCACAATTAGAGGTCATAAGTGGCAGCGATTTAGAAGCTGCAGTCCGGGCACGCGCAGTCATGGCCATCGATCGACTGTCTGCACCGTCGAGAACTTAACCCCCAGCTCCCGTATAGCGCTGTGCAAATGCATGAGAACACTACTATTTTTAGTACTCTCATCTCGGTGTCGGGCAATTTTTCTCGACATCCTCACGGACTTGGGTAACCCCATACCATCGAGAGCGGGTTACTCAACTCGGACGTGACCTGGGAAAGTCCTGGCGGGAGGCAACAACATGCCAATCATCAAAGAGAGGCTCGATCGCTGGTTCGCACAGCAAAATCTAATTGCTAAAAATCTTGAGCCGCTCTGGCATTACCGATAATTGTACCCGCGCACCGACGGGGAGACTTGCAGAAACAGGAGTGCGGGCGTGTAGTTCTTGTCCGGAGGGGGTCAACAGACAGTAGCGATTTTCGCGTCCGAGAAATTGTCGATCTCGAACGGTTGCGGTTCCCGAGTCATTGGGTTCGATTGCCAAATCTTCCTCGCGAATCATTACTTCGCCTGTTTCTCCGACCAAATTGCTGACTGTGCTGGCTTCAAAACAGCCCACTTCGGTTTCCCACAGCTTGCCGTTGCGTTTTGCCCACAGGAAGTTCGCTTGGGTGACAAACTGAGCCACAAACCGCGAGGTGGGTTCTTGGTAGACCCCTTCTGGGGTGTCGAGTTGTTCGAGGTGACCATCTCGCATCACCCCCACCACATCCGAGATGGCAAGTGCTTCTTCGCGATCGTGGGTGACGAAAATCGCTGTTGTTTCCGTGGCTTTGAGAATTTTGCGGATTTCGTTGCGTAGGTAGATCCGCACCTGGAGGTCGAGATTGCTTAAAGGTTCGTCGAGGAGCATCAGCACGGGACGGGGGGCGAGGGCACGGGCGAGAGCGACGCGCTGGCGCTGACCGCCTGATAACTCGTGGGGGTATCGGTTTTGTAGCCCTTCGAGTCCCACCAGGGCGATCGCATCGAGGACTTCAGCTTTGATGAGGGCGGGTTGTTTGACTTTTTGTTTTAAGCCGAATGCCACATTTTCGCCCACAGTGAGATGGGGAAATAGGGCAAATTCTTGAAATACCATTCCCACCCGACGCTGCTCTGGAGGAACGTAAAAATTGGGGCTCGCGACCGGCTTGTCCGCGAGAGAGATGGTACCGGAGTCCGGTTGCTCGAATCCAGCAATCGATCGTAAGAGGGTTGTTTTCCCGCATCCAGAAGGCCCGAGCAGTGCGAGTATCTTACCTCGTTCGAGGTTGAGGGTGATATTTTTGAGGGCGGCAGTCTGCGCTTTGGAAAACTGTTTGCTGACGCCCTCTAGTTGCACGAGCTTATCGGTCACTGGCGATCGTTCCTTTCAATGGGTTGTTCTTTGATTATCACCCCAAATTAAAAAGAATCTCAATTGTTTTAGAAATTTACGTAGAAGTACGCAAACAAAATTTCCCGAAAATTGCCTCGCAGCTTTCCTCTTATTCCTGCGTTTCCTCAATTCAATCCGGCTGATGCAAGTCGATCTCGAACGAGAGTATAAAGTCTAGAGAAATTTCGAGAGGCATAGGGTATAAAAGCTCTGTATATAAGGCTTTAAATTCAAAATTTCGATGCAATTCACAATTTTAAAATCGTAATTTCACGACCGCGATCGTACGGAGTTTCAAACCTAAATGTTGAGCGAAGTTAGGCTCTTCCAATTAGAAAAAATACAAACAGCTTGACAAGATCGAAAGAGTTCGGTTAAATATCTTATTGTGAGTAATTCTCATTTAATGGCAATAAATCACTAAAAGCCCCCTCAAGGAGCGATCTTCAGCCCGCCATCGGTCGAGAAGCGAGTCGCTCTCGATGGACAAATGTCAACCCGAACGGAATGTTCGATCGGACCTTACGATCGCGCAATTGAGTCCGAACCGATGCCAGAAGTGGGTATCGTGAGAGCCTTGCCATAACTGAGAACGATCGCAAACATTGTTTGTTTGGTGTGAGAGAGATCGGTCATATGAATTTCAAAAACCTCGAATTTTGCTGGCGAGTTTCCCCCCTTCTGGTGGGACTAGCGATCCTCGCTTCTGGAACGGCAACCCCCGTGCGAGCCGCCTCCGAACCGGGCAACCTCAAAAGTATGCCCAAGTCCACCCCGCTAACGAGCGAAATCGATGGGTTTGTGGCCCCATCAGCAACCGAAAAGCTCGCCCAAGTGACCTCGGTCGACGAACTATCCCAACAGCAAGAAGAAAACCAGTTGCAGTCCCAGGTGACCTCGGTATCCCAGCTCTCGGACGTGCAACCGACAGATTGGGCGTTCCAGGCATTGCAATCCCTAGTCGAGCGCTACGGCTGTATCGCCGGATATCCCGACGGCACCTTTCGCGGCAACCAAGCTACCACCCGTTATGAATTTGCCGCCGGTTTGAACGCTTGCTTGGACCAAATCCTTAATTTGGTGGACGTAGAATCGGAAGTAAGTGCCGAAGACTTAGCGGTGATTCGGCGACTGCAAGAAGAATTTGCCGCCGAACTGGCAACCTTGCGGGGACGGGTGGATGCCCTCGAAGCGCGCACGGCCGAACTTGAAGCCAACCAGTTCTCCACCACCACCAAGCTCAAAGGTGAAGTCATCTTCAGCGTTCAAAATGCCATTGGTGAAGAACGCGCCCTCAACCGTCTCGACTACGCCGACGGTGTAGACGATGAAAGCCGCCCTGGCGTAGACGACAATACCACCTTCAGCGATCGGGTTCGTTTAGCCTTCGATACCAGCTTCACCGGACGAGATCGTTTGCGCACCCGACTGCAAGCGGGGAACTTCACCAACATGAACTCGGCGACGGGAACCGACGAATCGCGGCTGGGTTACGAAGCCGGTGGCGGCAACGATGTCGTTCTCAACCGCCTTCACTACCGCACTCCCATCGGTGACAAGCTCACCTTCCACGTCAGTCCCGAGGGACTCGACATCGACCAAATTTTTGCCGTCACCAATCCCTTCCTCGCCAGTAGCGGTACGGGGGCGCTGTCTCGGTTCGGACGGCGTCACCCCCTCGTTCATCGAGGAAACGAAGGAGCGGGAATCGGTTTCAATTACGATGTCAGCGATGCCTTTACGATTTCGGCACTCTATCTGGCATCCGATGGCGACGCCTTCGATCCCACGCCGAAAAACGGTCTATTCAACGGTCGTTACAGCGCGGCGGTTCAATTCGATATCGCCCCGACAGATAATATCGATCTGGCGCTGACTTACCGCAATTCATATTTTCCCGGAGGTAGCGTTAATCTCGCCTCCAGTACCGGAACGGACTTCGCCCAAGACCCATTCCGAGGTGCGGCGACTACCGGCCACCACGTTGGCTTTCAAGCCAATGCCCGGTTGAACGACAAGATTAGTGTTGGCGGTTGGGCGGGAGCAGTCTTTGCCGAGCAAGAATCTGGCGGCGATAACAATGCCACCATCGTCGATTGGGTATTTAATGTGGCTTTCCCGGATTTGGGTGGTGATGGCAACTTGCTGGCCTTTATTGTCGGTCAGCCCCCCCACGTGGTGGATAACGACCTGAGCGTCGGCGGAACTCCCGTAGAGGATCGCGCCCCCACCTGGCACTTTGAAGCCCTGTATCGCTTTGCCCTCACCAAGAAAATCTCCATTACCCCCGGCGCGTTCTATATCATGAATCCGGAAGGGGACAATCGTAACGATGGTATTTTCGTGGGGGCGATTCGCACGACCTTCAAGTTCTAAGTCCTCACCTGCCTTTCCATCAAACTTCGCGTTTCACACACCTGAGACAAAGCGCACCGAAACTTCGACTCGATCTCGATCGAGTCAGAGTTCCGGTGCTTTACTTTTTATTAACCTCTTGGTGTTAGCATCCGATCGCCTTAATTGAGAGATTGTCGGACTCGTGTGGTTACTGTATAGTTTACAAACTCGGTCGAGTCTGGTTTGAGGGGTATTCGCAACTAATGTCAATATTTCCGTAAATCCGAAAACTATTTTTTAACTTAAAAGTAACCTAGAACACAGTTGTCGGAACTCTTGTTAAGATTAGTGATGAACAACTCCGAGTTTGTCTTAGAGATCGATAAACCATTCTCAGGTGTGAGAGAAGCGAAAGACATGAATTCCAAAACCATCGGACTATTATTAAGAGTTTCCCCCGTTCTTGTGGGAATGGCAGCTTTGCTCGGCCCGAGTGCCGCGAGCGCCAAAGAAGCTCCTAACTATCAAGCTCAAACCCAACCTCCCAAAGCTGAGGCGGTTACCCAAACCAAAGGGGTCAAAACCAGCAACACCTCCGGCGAAGTCCTTTCGGTGGATACCGAACCGGAATTATTCGCCCAGGTGACCTCGGTAGACGAACTATCCCAACAGCAAGCAGAAGACCAATTGCAGTCCCAGGTGACCTCAGTGTCCCAGCTATCGGACGTGCAACCGACTGACTGGGCATTCCAAGCCCTGCAATCTTTGGTGGAACGCTATGGCTGTATCGCTGGATATCCCGACGGTACCTTTCGCGGCAACCAGGCGACCACCCGCTATGAGTTTGCTGCCGGTTTAAACGCTTGCTTGGACCAACTTCTGAATATAATTCCCCCAGGCGGCGGCCCTACGGAGGAAGACTTAGCCGTTATCCGGCGACTGCAAGAAGAATTTGCCGCCGAACTGGCGACCTTGCGCGGACGGGTAGATGCTCTCGAAGCGCGTACGGCCGAGCTGGAAGCCAATCAGTTCTCCACCACCACCAAACTCAAGGGTGAAGTCATCTTCGCTGTTGCCGATACCTTTGGCAACGAAGCCGGCGGTATCAACTCGGCAAATCCCGACATTGATGCCGGTGATGATGGCTTAGGCGACGACACGCAAACCATTTTTGCCGATCGAGTTCGTTTGACTCTAGACACCAGCTTTACTGGGAAAGATCGCTTGCGGACTCGCTTGCAAGGGCGCAACATCACCCAATTCCGGCGCGGCTTGACCGGAACCAACATGACCCGTTTGGGTTTTGATGGCACCAACGGCAATGATATCGGTATAGACGATCTGTACTACCAATTCCAGGCTAGCGATAACGTGGAAGTGATTATCGCCGCTAACAGTACCGAACCTCGCGACTTCATTGACGTCGTTAGTCCGATTGCCAGTAGCGGTAGCGGTTCGATTTCTCGTTTCGGTCGCCTCAACCCCGTTTTGCGCCAACCGGATGGTAGCGCGGGTTTGGGCTTGAATCTCGGTCTGGGAGACATCGGCGAACTGAGTCTGGCCTATTTGGCTGACAGCGGATCGGCGAGCAACCCAGCGGTGAAAAACGGTTTGTTCAACGGTCAGAATGCCGCTTTGGCACACCTGGTTCTCGAACCGGTGGATGCGGTTAAGCTGGGCTTGTCCTACGTGCGCTACTACGCACCTGCCGGAGAAGTGAACTTGTCGGGCAGCACCGGTGATTTCTTTGCCACCGAACCCTTCGGCGATACGGCTACTTCGGCTAATTCCTTCGGTGCGGAGCTTCAGTTTGAAGTTAGCGATAGCTTTATCGTCTCCGGCTGGTACGGACTCATGCTAGCAAGTGCCCAAGATAACGGAGCACTTCCGGCTAACCGCACCGGCGATGCCGTCAACGAGGACGATGATGCCACGATTATGACCGGTGCCGTGCAGTTCTCCTTCCCGGATTTGGGTGGCGACGGAAACTTGTTCGGTCTGGTTGCTGGGATTCCTCCGAAGGTGACCAGCCACGATGTGACCGATCGCGCTGAAGGCGATACCTCCTATCACTTCGAGGCATTTTACCGCGCCCAGGTAACAGACAATATTTCGATTACCCCCGGCGCATTTGTTATCCTTAACCCAGCCAACGATAGCGACAACGATACTCAAGTGGTGGGAACGATTCGCACCACCTTCAAGTTCTAGAAAACTTCGGGTAATTTCTCAATAAATACCTGATAAACTCCCCAATTCCCAGCATGTCCATTGCGTGAAGTGCTGGGAATTTTTAATGATTTAGCTCAAATCGATGGGTTCTAAAATCTTAGTTTTAGATGGTTTATTTTTCGCTTTATGACAGTAGAAAAAAAATGTAAATTCCAACAAAAAAGAACGAATATGGAGGAATGTCGCAGGTAAATGCTTTGAAACGAGAAGATAGAAAAAAGAAAAAAATAAATTAACCAGGAAATATATAAATTCTGTAAACTTCGTTTGCTTTCGATGGGCAAAATTTATCGATCGAGAGCGAACCGGTTTCGGGATTTTCAACAGAAAGTATAAGGCGTTATCCCTCTTTTATTAAGATCTTATCCTCTTGTCAACGGGAGTGAGAATACTTTAAAGTGCTAAAACAGAACGATAAGTCTGTGAATGCAAGTAGTAACACAACATATGACGATCGATGAGGTCTTGGCTTTACTCCACGCAACACGGAAAAAAAACTTGACTCCCATGCAGGAATTGGTCTTGCGTCAAGCCTGGAAAGGTCAAACTTATACGGGTATGGCTCAAGAGTTTCACTACGATGCCGATTATCTGAAAAAAGCGGCTGCCCACTTGTGGCACTCCCTTTGCGAACTCTTTGAAGTGCCAATTACCAAAAGTAACTTTCGGACGACTCTTGAAGAACGCAGCCTAACGCCAGAACAAAAACGAGTCGCCATTGAGTTCGATCGAGCCATTGCCCAAACCCGAGCTCTTGAATTTCCCAGCGGTCCGGTGGCTTTAAATTCACCTTTTTATGTCGCTCGACCGGAGATTGAGGAGCTTATCTATACTGAGATTAGCAAACCCGGAAGCGTGACTCGCATCAAAGCCCCCAGCCAAATGGGTAAAACCTCTCTAATGCTGCGGGTTCTCGAACGGGTTTCTCGAGGAAGCGATCGCCTCGTGCGCGTGGACTTCAACCAAGCTGACAACAATACCTTCGATCGTCTCGATCGATTTTTACGCTGGTTTTGTTTGGCCGTCGGACGACAACTTCAGCTTCCCCCACGACTCGAGATGTATTGGGATGAGGAAATTGGTAGCAAGATTAGCTGCACCCTTTACTTCCAAGGGTATTTATTGGAGAAAATTTCCGATCCATTGGTGTTGGTGCTCCATGAAGTCGATCGAGTGTTCGAGTATCCGGCAATTGCTTCGGAGTTTTTACCCTTATTGCGATCGTGGTATGAAGAAGCCAAACAGGTAGAAATCTGGCAGCAACTGCGATTGGTGGTGGTTCACAACACCGATATTTACATCCCCCTGAAACTGAATCAATCGCCCTTCAACGTCGGACTGCCGATTCAGTTGCCAGAGTTTACCGCTTCGCAAGTGCAAGATTTAGCCGACCGTCACGGGTTGAATTGGTTAGAGAGCGATCGCACCGAGCAATTGATAAATATGGTGGGGGGGCACCCGTATTTAGTCCGACTGGCGCTATATTGGCTGGGTCGGCAAGAGTTTACCCTCGAACAACTCTTAAAAGCCGCACCTACTTTAGCTGGTATTTATCGCGATCGCTTGCGTCACCTGTTTACGACGCTCAAAAAATATCCAGAACTCGAAATTGCCCTTCAACAAGTGGTGGCTGACCCGGAGGGTGTAGCACTCAAACCCGTTGTGGCTTACAAGCTCGAAAGTATGGGCTTGATTCGACTCGACGGCAATCGTTGCGTGCCGTCGTGCGAGTTGTATCGCCTATATTTTAGCGAGCAACTTCCCTCAGAAGAATCCTCAGTCTATCGTTTACAAGAATTAGAACAAGAAAATCAAGAGTTAAAACTGTTGTGCGGCACCGACCATTTGACGGAATTGGTGAATCGCCGAGGATTTGATGGGAAACTCGATTTGATATGGCAGCAGTCAAAGGAAGAAAAAGCACCCCTGTCCTTAATTTTGAGCGATATTGACTTCTTCCGAATTTACAATAAAACACGGGGGCACAAAGCTGGTGATGAGTGTTTGTGCCAAGTTGCGGGTGCAATTTGTCAAGAAATTCACCGTCCGTCGGATGTCGTGGCTCGTTATGGGGGAGAAGAGTTTGCCGTCCTCCTACCGAATACCGATGCGGCCGGTGCAAGTTACATTGCGGAGAATATTCGCCGCAGCGTCAAAGCTTTGGGCATCGAGCGCGAGTATCAAATTGGCTTTCCCGCTTCGACAATTACGGTAAGTTTGGGGGTTGTCAGTACTATTCCGGGAAAGAAGCAATCCACCGATGACTTAATTCAGGCGGCAGAGGAAGCACTCCACCAATCCAAACAGCAGGGACGCGATCGCGTCACTTTAAATTCAAATTTAACCCCTCACCGTTCGTAAAGTCGATCCCTAGAGCTAATGTTTTCCCGAGTGGTTTGAGAAGTTTACGGGAAGCAGCGATCGAGTCGTTTTTATGAGTCACTATCAATATTAAATCGGCAATATCAAATCGGTGGAAGTTTAGCTGTCGATGTACCGAGTTCTGTGGTGCGTCAAGCCGATATAAAGCTTTACGAAGCGCTCGCTGGTTAGTTTTGTTACGCGCTCAACTCGCTTCTTGTTGGAGCAAACTATGCTGAATTTGGAAAGCTTGTCCTAACGAGTCGATCGCTTCTTGATGTTGGTTTAAAGAGGCTTGCAAACGTCCTCGGCTATACCAGGCTTCGTATTTCTCCGGCTTGAGTTTAATAGCACGATCGTAAGCAACAATTGCTCGATCGTGCTGGTTCAAATTCTCTAGGGCATTGCCGGAGCTATACCAGGCTTCGTAATAGTTTGGCTTGAGTTCGATCGCCGAGTCGTAGGAGACCAGGGCATCTTCGTAGCGGTTCAATTTTTCGAGCAACAAACCCCGTCCGAACCAAGTTTCATAGCTATCGGGCTTTAATTGCAAGACTTTATCGTAAGCGTAGATAGCCGCTTGGTACCATTGTAACTTGCCAAGGGTTGTTCCTTTATTATACCAAATTTCGTACTTGTTCGGCTGAAGTTTTAGGGCTTCATCGTAAGCGGAAATCGCCTCTTGGTATCGATCGACCCGAGCGAGAACGTTCCCGAGATTATACCAAGCTTCGTATTTCTTGGGATTGAGTTCAACCGCTTTTTGATAAGATTCGATCGCCGCATTATAAGATTGATTTCGGCTTAATATCGCGCCTCTATTATGCCAAATCTCGTGATTGTTGGGTTGAATTTCTAGTGCTTTATCGTAACAAGATAATGCCTCTTCATACTTTTGTTGTTTTCCGAAAATATTGGCGCAGTTATACCAAGCTTCATACTTGTTTGGACTCAAGCTTAAAACTTTTTGATAAGCATCGAGGGCACTTTGATATTCTTGCAGGCGACCGAGGGCATTTCCTCGACCAAACCAAGCATCAGTACAGTCAGATTCGATCGCGATCGCCCGATCGTATTTTTCCAGAGCTTCGGTATATTTTCTCAACTTCACCAATGCGTTCCCGCAACTATACCAAGCTTCATAGTTTGTCGGCGAAATTTCGATGGCTTTGTGATAGGCTTCGATCGCTTTGCCGGGATTATGTAATTTCGCTAATATTTTCGCGAGTTTCAGCCATGCTTCTAAAAAGGTTGGCTGGGTCTGGACTGCTTTTTGATAGCTCGAGATCGCTTCTTCGTAACGTCCTTCCCGAACGCATTGTTCCCCTTGACGGAAATAATCTCCCGCACTCAGGTATTTTTGTTCTTGCTGCTCTTTGAGCATTTCTAAGCGCTGAGAAATGGACTTCACTTGCGCCTGAAGTTCGGGTTTGACATATTCTAAAATTAACGATGGCGTAACTTTGGTAATTTCTCCCACAACTTTAGTTTTAGCACGATCGACATCCAAAACTGTTTCTTGAAGCTGAGTTACGCATTGAGTTCGGATGCGCTCGACCTCTTTGATTTGTGCAACTTGAGCTTCTAATTCTCGGGTTAGCCGATCGACTTCCTCTCTGGCATCTTGTTTGGCGAAATGAATTTTGGCTTCGAGTTGTTTGAGAAGTTGTTCGGCCGTTTGACTCGAACGAGAAAGCTGAGTTTCCAAATCTCCCAATTGCTTCAGTCGCTGTCGGACTTCGGTCACCAAACGCCGGACGACGCGCCGCTTGACGATGCTAAACAATGCGATCGCCGCTACTGGAGACAACGAGAGATTCAGTAGTAGCGCGTTCATCCATGTCAGAGGACGCGAGGAAAGTCCGTCAACATCGCTCAATATCTGTCCGAAGAAACTCGGTTCTTCCAATACTGGCAAACTCAGATTCGAGGCGGGTGAGGTACCAGACGCACTTGCCAGCAGCAGGGAATTCGTCTCAGGAGGACTCACGGAGTCGATGGGAACGATCGTCCCCATCGATTTCGCGGTGGTTTGTGAAGATGGCGCGAGATCGGGACGGACTGGCGATTGAGGAATGCTTGGGGTTCCCTCTTGGGCGGTTAATGTCGCGAGTGTGAGGAAAGCAACGGTCGGAATACCCATAATCTCTTAGTCCACGGACGTTATCTCAAATAGGCTAGTTATCTACTTAATACTTTAAATATCGGCACGTATCCGGATGAGACGGAGAAAGTCAGGTTGGAGGTAGAGGGAGAGAATGCGCGCATCAAAAATTCACACTTCCTTCACTTGTCCTCCTTACTCTCCCCATCACCGCGTTTTCTCCTTTCCGAATTCCACATTTCGAATTCAAAATAGTGACTTCACAAACCGATGGGGACGTGAGAGAATAACCAGTTGGGACAAGCTCCGCTCGAACGTTACTGAAGCAAACTTTATGCAACTTGCAATTGAATGTCAAACCCGGCCTGAAAAAACCAACCCCAGAGCATTACGCCGTGCGGGTCGGATTCCGGCAGTCATGTACGGTCACAACGGTACCGAATCAATTTCATTGACCGTCGATGCAAAAGATGTCAAGAAACTACTCAAAGAACCAGCCGTTAATAACTCTCTAATCGACCTGACGATTTCCGACTCCGGTTGGAAAGGCAAAACCCTCCTGCGGGAAGTTCAATCTCACCCATGGAAAGGCTTTACCTATCACCTGAGCTTTTTTGCAACCGCCTCTCAAGATACGGTGGAAGTCGAGCTTCCCCTGCATTTTACTGGAGAACCCTATGGTGTGAAGACCGACGGCGGCATTCTCGAAACCCTAATGGTTACAGTGGCCGTCAAATGCGCGCCGGACAACATGCCTGAAAGTATCGAAATTGACATTGCCCACATGCACGTCGGTGACTCCTTGCAAGTCGGAGAATTGATCTTGCCAGAAGGGGTAGAGGCCGTCGCCGATGCCAAACAAACGATCGTCTCGATTCAAGGGCTGCGCGGTACTAAAGGTACTGGCGAAGAAGAAGAAGAAGAAGAGGTGGAAGCACCAGAAGTCAGTTAAAGAGGTTGGAAACAACTATCCTTTACCATTGCTGATAGCAACTTGCGGAAGAATCAGGGGATATTCCTTTGGTTCTTTCTAGTTTTTTACTACCCAAAGATCGTGCATAAATATAACGTATACGGATTGGGAAACGCGCTAGCCGATATCGAGTTTGAGATTACCCCCGATCGCCTGCAAGCATTGAATATCGATAAAGGCGTGATGACCCTCATCGACGACGATCGCCACCACGAATTGTTGCGAGAGTTGAGCGATTTATCCTCCAAGCTATCGTGCGGCGGTTCGGCGGCCAATACCGCGATCGCCATCGGTCAGTTGGGGGGAAAATGTTTTTACTCCTGTAAAGTTGCCGACGACGACACCGGAACTCGCTATCTCGAAGATTTAATCGGCTGTGGTATCGAGACCAATTTTAAGTTAGACAACCGACCGGAAGGTGTCACCGGGAAATGTTTGGTATTCGTCACCCCCGATGCCGATCGCACCATGAATACCTACCTGGGGATTTCTGGCGGTTTTTCAAGTGACGAACTGGTTCCCGAGGCGATCGCCGATTCGGAATATCTCTATATCGAAGGCTATCTCGTCTCTTCCCCCACCGGAAAAGCCGCCGCCATTCGCGCGCGGGAAATTGCCGAAGCTGCTGGGGTGAAAACCACCCTCACCCTTTCCGATCCCAACATGGTGAACTTTTTTAAAGAGGGTTTGCTCGAAATGCTCGGTTCGGGGGTGGATTTTCTATTCGCCAACGAAACCGAAGCCTTGAAGATGGCGGACACGGAAGATTTCTCAGCGGCAATCGACCACCTCAAAACCCTCGCCAAAGGATTTGCCATCACTCGCGGCCCCGACGGTTCGGTCATTTTCGACGGAGAAAAGCTTATCGAAATCGACCCGGTTTCCGTCAAGGCGATCGATACGGTAGGTGCGGGAGATATGTATGCCGGAGCCTTTCTGTACGGCATCAGCAACGG
>NZ_JADEXN010000071.1 GCF_015207075.1 Zarconia navalis LEGE 11467 | reverse complement strand
TAACAACACAGGCAACCCGCGCCTGGGCTGCCCGATCGCGCTCTACCGCAACAACTCGCAGCCTTTAAAACACTTCAAAACTATCAGCAGACAGTGCCAGATTCGGATCGACTTGAGCGAAAGCCACCTCATCTCCGACCGCCTCGGTTGGGTTGTAGTAAATTAAACCCGTCGTCGAATCGTAGATCACCTTAGCCGCACTCGCCCCATCAGCATTACTATCAAATGCAGTCGTCGTGGAGAACTCCGCCGCCGTCAACGAGTCACCCACTTGGGCAAAAGTGAATTGACTCAAGGAAATCTTATCTTCGCCAACGCTGAAGTCGGTAATCGAATCTAAACCGAGTTCGGCTACTGTCGAATTAAAGACACCACCGAAGACAAATCGATCTTCTCCATCACCGCCGGTAATCGTGTCATTTCCGCGATCGCCAGCCATCACGTCATTTCCAGCACCACCGCTGATGACATCGTCTCCTTGACCGCCCAATATCAGATCGTTACCTTCACCGCCAAGCAGGTTGTCATTTCCCTGACCCCCATAGACGGCATCATCGCCACTACCACCGCTGACGACATCATTTCCAAGATCGCCGGAAATCAGATCGTTATCCTCACCGCCATCAACGATATCGTTCCCCTGACCGGCAAAGATCGCATCGCTACCCTCACCACCATCAACCGTGTCATTTCCTTGGTTGGTAAGAATCTGGTCGTTTCCTTGGCTTCCACTGACAGAGTCATCTCCGCCGAGACCGAACACCACATCATTACCTTCACCGGCATCGATGACATCGCCCGTTCCTAAAGCACCGGGTTCGACGCCAGCCGCCACTCCGGCAAGGACTTCATCCAGGGTCGCCGTAGAGATGAGATCGTCACTCGCCCCCCCATTGAGTCGGTTGCTGGTTCCCTGAGACCCTTGAATATCCAAGCCGCCATTTTGGTTAGGTGTCGAACTAACGGGTGTCGTAGGATCTAAAACTTGAGACATATTGACGCACTCCTCGTAAAAGGTTTTATTCTAACCGATCGCTTCCAAAGTGGAGACGATCGAGTGTTGGAAGTCAAATGTTCGATCGTCGCCAAGAGCGTTCTCTTTCGCAATCGATCGATGTTTCAAAGCAATTCTATGTATAAATTTATACATAGAATCTTTGAATTTGGAGTTGAAAACGAATGAGTCTTTAAACTTAGGAGTAGTTTACCGAAAGAATGGCGAGATTGCACGCAAATATTAGAGCGTATTCTCCGTTAAAAGAGGGTAGCACAAACAGATGCAGGGATGCTGTCTGTGGTGTTTGCAAAAATTCGCAAAACTATAGCCTAAAAATGCGATCGCGATCCGCTCGACGAACCACAAAGACGACCTAAAACAAAATCCTCGTCTTCGAGTTGGAAAATTCCTTCAGCTTCGACGATTGCTTCAATTGCTTCAGGTTCGCTCTCGGTCTCCTCTGGAGGATTCGCTTGAGCGATCGTTGGAATGCGATAGGTCGAGAACGGTAAATCGACCGGATCGTACGGTTTGGGGGGCAAACCTCCCCCACCGACGATCGAAAAACGCCCTCGCTGTCGGGTACTTGGAGTCAGGCAACTGCGAGCAAGTGCGGCATCTGGGTCGAGGATATCTGAGGTTAAATTCACCAGACCCCGACTGGGATCGATGTCAGGAGTTTGAATGGTCACCGTACCATCAGTTCCCTGAAAGGAAATAGCCGTGATGTCGCTTTCATTCGTCAGTTCTTCTCGAAATGCCGTGCCGAAGATTCCTTGTGCCGAAATCTGCACTTGACCGCCAGAACTGACTTGAGCGTTTGCCGTAATGTCGCTGTTTTCTAAAGTGACGAAGGTATCGGTATTGATATTGATGTTACCGCCCGTTGCCGTTTCTGTGGCATCGGTTGAAATCTGACTGCCGTTGCGCATTTGCAGGGTATTGGTGTTGAGGATAATGTTTCCTTGTTCTCCAGCCGTGCTGGTAACGATGAGTTGTGCGCCGCGATCGAGTTGAATTTCATCGGCGCGAATTTCTAGGTTTCCGGCTTTTCCCGCACCGAAAAAGCCAACGCTGTTGGCGGAGATATTGGTCCGAGTCCCGCCATCGGGAGCCATTCCACTCAATTTCACCACATCGGCTTCGATCTCGATGCTTCCACCGGCACCTTCACCAAAAGTATTGGCCGCAATAAAAGCACCATCTCGCAAAATCAGCCGAGGGGTTGTCAGGCGTAAATCCCCAGAGTCCCCTCCGGTGATACTCCCAACGGTAATCCCAGTGTTAAACGCAAGATTCGCGCCCACAGCTTCGACTGTGTTCGCACCGCGAAAGTTAGCTTCCTCTGAAGCATTAACAGTCACACTTCCAGCGGAACCCGAACCAATCGCACCGGTGGTGATTAGGGCGCCGTCTCTTAACTCGAGGGTGCCCGTGTCGATCGTTATATTGCCCCCTTCTCCATCCTCAATGGTTGATGAGGAGATCGCCGTTCCCAAAGTAACGAAGGGATTGAGTTGAAGCGGTTGGGCGCGAATCAGGCGGATTTCGTCTGCCTCAACGATGATATCCCCTCCTGAGCCGGAACCGAACGTGGAACTCAACAGCAGTCCGTTATCCCGTAACAGCAACTGAGGCGTGGAGAGAACAACCGCTCCCGCATCTCCCGTGGTATTGCCCCCAGTTACGCTACCCACTAGGGAGGATGCCACTTCAACTTGCTCTGAGGCATTAATCGTCAACCCTCCGGCACTGCCGGTACTCTCTCCCTGCATCCCACTCAGAATCGAGGCGTTGTTGCGAGCTACCAGTTGCGGGGTTTCAACGACGATCGCACCGGTATTTCCCGCGCCGAAGGTAAAATTCAGTAACCCTGACAGAGGAATAGTCCGGCTATTCGGATCTGCAGTCAAGTCTGGCAGCGCCAAGGAAAAATCCCCCGTCCCCATAATTTCCACAGATTCGGTGGTGCGAACAATAATGTTTCCTCCCGGCAAAGAACCCAGGGTCGTGTTGAATACCACCGAGTTGTTCATCTGCAAATTCCGCGCCACCATTTGGAGATCGCCACCTCCAGTGCCGATAAGATCGATACGGGTTCGATCGAGCAGTTGAATGTTGCCAAAATCTGACCCAGTGGCATAATCGAAACTCAAACCGCGATCGCCTGGGGTAAAGTTAACGCTTCCTTCCCGAACGCTGCCCAGTTCGATGCGTCCTGCTGGGGTTGTTTGCGCCTCCTCGAACGAACGACCTCCCGCCACCAGTCTCCCCGCAGAAATGGCGACATTTCCCCCGATTAAGGCGAGTGTTTCTCGGGTGGGGACGACTAAATCCGCGCCAGTAACAGAAATATCCCCTGGATTGGGTGCATTGAACTGCAACCCCACGGGAACGCTTACGGTGAGTAAGGGAGCAGTTTCTCCATCGGGGGTAGCGGAAAACTCACTGCCATCGGCAAAGTCGATCGAGCTTGCACTGGTCGCGACAAAGGAACCCCCTACATCTAATCGCGCGTTGGCACCGAAGAGAATACCTTGGGGATTGAGGAGAAATAAATTTGCCGTTGGGTTAGCCTGAATTAAACCATCGATGTTAGACGTTTGTCCGCCGGTGATGCGGGTAATAATATTGTCGATCGTTGGCGAGGTTTCAAATCGAGCAGTTTCCCCAGTTCGCACGTTAAATTGCTCGAAACTGTGAAATAAATTGCCCCCGGCGGCAGTTCCCCCCGTGATGCGTTGCAGTTCCCCTTCGATATTGACGATCGAATTTTCCGGTAGCGTCGTGTCGGGAACAATTTGCGCCAGTAGAGGATAAGGCGCGACGATCGCACCTCCCATCACCCAAAAAACCATCGATAAGCGTACCATGCTTTTCACTCTCAATCCTTAGAGTGTTCGCACAATCCACGTACAGCAACATCGCCAAAATCCCGATCGCCCGTTGGGGTGGATCGAAAACGATTGCGTGCAGCTTCATGGAGCCATCATATCGCTATATGCAGTTGTGTTAGGACACAAGAGACCTTTGGGAGCAGGGGGAGCAGGAAAGATACGCTTATGTTGGATCGGACTGTCCGCGCCCTCACTGAATACCGTTATACTACTCGATCGCTCTCAATCAGCTCTACACCCCACGCCCGATCGTTTCGAGCAATTTTGCCGTTTGCTCCGGTTTGACTAGGGTATTGGCACAGAGAATGCCCGATGCGGCGACAGCCGGAACCCCAATCCCCGGCATGGTGCTGTCGCCGACGCGATACAATCCCGAAATGGGGGTGTGAGTACTGGGAAACTCCCCTTTTCCCGCCGCGATCGCCGGACCGTAGGTTCCCTGATGGCGGCGCAGAAATCGGGCGTGGGTGAGTGGCGTACCAATTTGTTCGAGGACGATGCGTTCTCGAAGATCGGGAATCACTCGTTCTAAGGCGGCAAATAGGGGTTGCGATCGCGCTTGTTTGCGATCGGCGTAGGTCTCGTCCCGCGTCCATCCGGCGTAGGGTTCGAGGGTATAGGCATGGACGACGTGATGTCCTTCCGGCGCCAAGTTGGCATCCCAAACCGAGGGGATGGAAATCATGCAAGTATTGCCGGGAACGGTAATATCTCGATCGCTGCGATGGACGACGACGTGATGTCCCGTCAGGTTTTCTAAGCCATCCGATCGAATCCCCAGGTGCAAGTGCATGAAACTTTCGATCGCGGGAGTTGCCAAACTTTCCTGGCGGTAGGAGGAGGGTAAATCTTCGGGGGATAGCAGTTGGGTGTAGGTATCCCAAATCGTGGCATTGGAAATAACGATGGGGGCTTCGATGGTTTCCCCAGACTTCAAGCGCACGCCCCGAACCTGCCGATTTTCCACTAAAATACGATCGACGTGGGTTTTGGTGCGCAGTTCTCCCCCCCAACGCTGCAAACCCCGCACCAGCGCATCGACGATCGCCCCACTGCCGCCGATGGGATAGTCGATCTCCGAATAGGTTCGTTCCCCAAACATAAAGGCCACTTCCGGGGCGATGGTTCCGTGGGCGGGCAATCCCGACAGCAAAAAGCACTCCAAATCGATCAGCCGTCGCACCCATGCATCCTTGACGTCGCGATCCATCAACGCCCCCACCGAACTTTGAATCGTGCCGATTTGGGGCAAGAGTTTCAGCAGGGATAACCCGTACCGCGTCAGCAATACCGGCAACAGTTGCCAGTCCGATCGCAAAATAAAGGTGGGAATTTCGCGCAACCCATCGTAGAGTTCCAGCAATCGCCGTTCAAATTTTTCCAGTTCGGCTGCCCCTTGGGGGGTGATTTTGGCGACGGCTTGGCGGTAGCGTTTGCTGTTACCGTAGACGGGGAACGTACCTTCGGGAAAATGGTAATGCCCCAGGGGATCGTAGGGGACGGTGGAGAGAGATTCGCCCAGTACGTCGAGAACTTGTCGCAGGGGATTGAGGCTGTGGCGATCGGCGAGTCCGCAGTAAAATGAAGGCCCCGAGTCGAAGTGAAATCCTTGTTTGGAGAAGCTGTGGGCCGCACCGCCGGGGATGGTATGGCTTTCGCACACCAGTACCCGTTTGCCGTACCGGGCGAGTAATGCCCCCGCCACCAGTCCGCCAATCCCACTGCCGATAACGATTGCTTCGTATTTTGACATTCCCAACCCTCCTTCTTTGCGAAGATAAACTCCAGTACGATAAACGAAATCTGTTGCCGATGGCGAATCGATCGCTCTCCCGTCAAAGTTCTCTAGTTACAGAACCCGAAGAACATCATTTTTGTCGGTCATTTTGCTCTAAAGTTTGGAGAATACCCAAGTATTTAGTCGAAGCGAGTTGAAAGTCTTGCATAAAATCTCTGAGAACTCGATATTTTAAAATCGAGTATTCCTCAGGCTTATAATCTTTAATATTCTGTTCTAAATAGTTTTCCAACTCTTGTAATCTGGTTTCAACTTGAAGCATCAAGGAATCTACTTTGGTTTTTGAGAGTTCCTCTATCCGCCGCTCTAGTTCTGGAGACAAACCTTTTTTTCGCTCGGTTTCTTCTCGACCGCATTCAAAATCCCACGAATTCGAGACAAAAAAGTTGTCGGACAAAGTTTTTTCCTCATCTTCTTCATTATCGATCGAGGATAGTTCGGTTTTGAAAGTTATATCCTCCATCAAGATAATATTATCTTTTTCCTGTTTTTGTACGTGGTTGTAAAAACGTCTAATGGATTGAACGATCGTGCGAGCAACTTCAATATTGTTTTTTGCTTTGTCGAGATAGTAAGCTGCCCCCTCTAGCCGAAATTCTATTTCTTCTAAGGTTTCACAACTATGACAAAATACTCGAACCAGATCGTCAAACTCTTGGTTATTCAGTAAATCCCAGTCTCGAACGGTGCGGTCGAATTTATAATATAGAGCGGAGTGAATTAATACTTTTGCTTGATGTAGATTCGTATTTCTTGAAACCGTGAATTTTAGGTCTACCAAAAAATTTAAATTAAATAAGTTTTGATATTTTATTTTTTGATGATTGTTTTTCAAGTAGATATGAACTTGATTTAAAGAATTGGTTGTATAATTTTGTCTATAAATCGGTCTTAAAATATTTAAAACTTGGTTTGAAAGAGAAAAATAAAGTGATTTTTTATTTATCTTTCCAACAATTCTAATAAACTTAAAATTTAACTCTTCTAGATCGGAAATTTTTTGAAGAAGTCTTTTAATTAGATTTTTTGTATTTACTTTCTGAATTTTTAGAATATTGTTTTCCCACTTGTTCTCGCAAGCACACCAAAGTATTTTTTTTATTCTAACTTGATTGGGATGTCGTTTTATTTTTTCAACAGCTATATCTAGCTTGTTTGTATTCATTATCAATAAAATAATTTAATTTTAGATAATTTATAAATCAAACGAGTCGATATCGGATCGGTTTTAACAAGAGGGAGACAAACAATCGATATCCTTTTTAAATGGCATACCATTAAACGTGAAATTTTAATGAGTGCGAGAAAATCTTCAATGAGTTGCATCCGCAAATGCTCGCGTCGATCGAGTTTATGAGCCTAGAGGATTGCTTTATTGTTAATCTTACTACTAGATTTTTCGTCTGTCCTACAGCCAGCAGAGCTTACCCGTGCCTAAAGTCCCTAAAGAAGAACTTGAAAAACTCCGTCAAAACCTGCTCGAAGATTCTCAATCCGACCTAGACTATATTTTTTTGACCGTTGCGTCTTGTCTGATTGCCACCTGCGGTTTGCTCCTCGGGAGTCCGGCAGCGATCGTCGGTGCCATGATTGTCGCACCTTTAATGCAACCATTGCGGGGTTTAGCCCTCGGTGCGTTAGAAGGAGACTTAGTCTTGTTTCGTCGCAGCACGCTCTCCACCGCACTGGGAGCCTCCATTGCCATCGGTTTATCCTGGCTGGTGGGTCGGGTGGTAGGCATTCCCGAAACCGAATTTAGCGGGGAAATCCTCGCCCGGACTCAACCCAATTTGGTCGATTTAGGAATTGCGATGACCGCTGGTGCCGTGGCGGGTTTTGCCAAGATTCGACCCAAACTGAGCGATGCACTTGCAGGTACGGCCATTGCTGTGGCGTTGATGCCGCCTTTGTGCGTGGTGGGTTTGGGCTTATCCGTTCTGACCCCGCGAGGCTTTGAAGCCAGCCAGGGAGCTTTTATTTTGTATTTGACCAATTTGCTGGGAATTACCCTAGCTTGTATGTTGGTGTTTGTCTGGGGGGGTTATTACATTGAAAATAGCAAAATTACGCGGGCTATCTCGTCAACCGTTGCTCTGACGATCGTTTTATTAGTACCTCTGGCTTTGAGTTTGTGGGAACTTCTGCGACAAGTTCAACTGCGAGCAACCCTAAAAGATATTTTACTGCGACGCACCATTACCGTCGGTCAGCAGGTCGAACTCCTCGATACGAAAATTAATTGGAAGACAGAACCCCCGGAAGTCTATTTGCAAGTTCGAGTGCGACCGAACGACCCCTTAACTCCCCTTCAGGTATCGGAAGTGCAAAAATTGGTCAATCATCAAATGCGGCAGCCGTTTATCTTAATTTTTGATGTCGAGCAAAGTCAAGAAATTCGGGCTGAAGAGCGCGATTTAATGATTCCTCCAGCGATCGCTCCAGTCTCTAGTCCCACTTCACCCACGACTCCAGAACCGCCCCAAGAGCCGATTACAGATCTTGAAGATCCCTCCAATCCTTAATCTTCAATCCCGTACGGTTCTCGCGCCTAACCTAAATGCTGAATCTGAGAGCTAAATACTATAGCTGATAGCTCAGTCCGGCAAGTAATAGCAAGCTTGCTAAAAGACTACCCAAACATCCAATCGCTAAATTCGTCATATTCGATTGACTCGCCGATGCCAAAGCCGTATTGAGATCGGGAGATGTCAAACGCTCGTAGTTTTCAATAGCAACTGTTGTTTCAGGTAAAGATGAAATTAGACTACCGAGAAAGTAATGCAGACCGGCAAAGACTGCGGTTCCAAACACTTTACTCAAAATCGAGGCATACACTTCCGTCCAGGCCAAAAACAGAGAATTTAAAATATAACAGGATGCCACTAAGACGGCAGTTCCCAATAAAAACTGAATCCAGCTCGCTTCGTAATTTTCTTCGTTAATGTCTTCAAATAATTCCGGACGACGAACTTTTAGTCGGCGTTCGTATTGGAAAAAGAGAAAGACACCCACGCAACAGACAATTCCTCCGAAGCCCAGCCAAGGCCAGGTTCTTAGTTGCGTTTGCTCTTCTAAAGGAGTAAATTCAATGACTCCAGTCAAACACCAATAAGCCGTACTCGCAAATACAAACATGACGAATGACATAAATAAATGCCATAGCACTAATCTTTTCTCTTTTAAAATTAACTTCCAGAGAATAGAAACTTTATCAAATTTTCCAAATACTATCCATTTACAAATAACAATAATCGGTGCCACGAAAAACATTAAATAAAGATTAGAAAAATTAGACCCTAATGGAGTGGCAATTCCACCCAGCCGAAATAAGCTTAAAGAAAGAATCATTAAGAACAGCTCGGGATTATTCGTGCTGGCGTTAATCACTAAAGTTCGTTTATCTCTACCTAAATATTTCCCAGCTAGACCCGCTGCCGAGTTCACCATTACATCAGTTGTTTTTGGAATCAGCCACAAACAAAATACAACAGCGATGGCCAATGAAATACTTAAAAAAGTAACCTCATTGGTCAGCTCGTGTAGTTGTATCATTAAATTTTCCATAGCTGTAGTAACATCGGATTGGGGTTAATAACGGATAAACGGAGAATAAGTGGTAAGGCGCGTTGAAGAACACAAGTCTTACATGAAAAGATACGAAAATGGAAAATATCCTATAGATGGGAAGAGAGAAAGACGGTCGGGGAACGATGAACGCAAGAACGATCGACCACTGACTCTTACCTAAAATTACTCACTCGGCCACTCTAAACTTTACTCCCCTTTCACCTTTCGAAATGCTCGTCTCAATTAGCACGGGTGACTCGTTCTAAAGCGGCTTCGAGTTCCGTCAGTTCGATCGCTCCGGTGAGGGTTTCTTCATTGAGAAAGAAAACTGGGGTTCCGGTCAGTCCTAATTCTTCAGCGAGTTTGAGATCTTCACCGATCGCCGTTTCCGCAGCACTACTTTGGCGATCGCGATCGAATTTCTCCCGATCTAAACTCAACTCTTCGGCAATGGCAACGTATAACGCTTCGCCGAGTTCCTCTTGGCGCTCGAACAACGCCGAGTGATACTCCCAAAATTTGCCTTGTTCTGCGGCAGCTTGGGCCGCTTTGGCTGCGGGTAGTGCTTCGGGGTGAATGGATGTCAGAGGTAAATGTTTGTAGGTGAGGGTGACGATGTCGCCGTACTTGGCCATAAACTCATCAATGGTGGCATGAGCTTGCGCGCAGTAGGGACATTGAAAATCTGAAAACTCGATTAAGACGATGTTTTGTTCGGTCGCTCCCTTGGTGGGGGAATCGCCGATGGTCGAGGCGGGATTTTCGAGCAGTTGTTGCAGAAATGCTTGTCTGGCCTGCCGCGTTTTGTTCTGTTTGCTGGCCCGATAGGTTTCCACCGATTCTAGGATGGCCTCGGGGTTGTCGCGGATGATTTGCAGAACTTGCTCTTCCAACTCGGAATCGATAGCAGAACCGTTGTCGGAGCGTGCGGCAGTCGAGCAGCTACCCAATAGGAGACCCAAAACGAGCAATCCGACCCACCAAAGTCTTTGTGGCGGTTTGATTTGAGGTGACACAGACAATATTTTCATCAGCATGTAACAGGATTGGGAGTAGCGAGAACGGCGATGCACCGCAGCTCTTTCGAGAGAGTTGTTGGCGATCGAAGATGGGGAGAACTACGACCAGATCGGGGGCTGGCAGCTAACGAGCATCATACCAGATCCATTTTGAGGGTGGGTCGGCCCGCCCCACCCTCGCGAGACGATATACAATAGTCACACAACACAATCACAATCACGCGACCTTTAAATCACCCCGTTAAGACTCAAAATTCCATGACGGCAACTCCCGAACTCGATAGCGCTCCGGAAAACAGCACGAACCCTTCAGAAGCAGACTATCTCGACGAAGTCCCCGACGATCTCGAGATGTCTTTGTTCGACCATCTTGAAGAGTTGCGGATGCGAATTTTTTATTCGCTGTTGGCGGTTGGCTTGGGTATCGTCGGTTGTTTTGTAGCGGTCAAACCGATCGTTGGCTTACTCGAAATTCCGGCAAAGGGGGTAACGTTTCTCCAACTCGCTCCAGGGGAGTACTTTTTTGTGACCCTAAAGGTCGCCGGTTACAGTGGGTTGGTCGTAGCCAGTCCTTTTATCCTCTATCAAGTCGTGCGATTCGTCCTGCCGGGGTTGACGCGCCGCGAACAGCGACTCCTCAGACCGATCGTCTTGGGTTCGGGTATTCTCTTCTTCCTAGGTTTGTGTTTTGCCTACATCGCCTTGATTCCGGCAGCGCTCAACTTTTTCGTCAGTTATGGCGCGGGGGTGGTGGAACAGCAGTGGTCCATCGATCGATATTTTGAATTTGTCTTATTGCTATTATTCAGTACCGGTTTGGCCTTTCAGATTCCGGTGGTGCAAGGATTGCTCGGACTCCTGGGAATAGTGTCTTCCCAGCAGATGCTTTCGGGTTGGCGGTACGTGCTCTTGGGTGCAGCAGTATTGGGTGCGGTGCTAACGCCTTCCACAGATCCTCTCACCCAAAGTCTTTTGGGCGGTGCGGTGGTGGGTTTGTACTTTGTTGGCACGGGACTGGTCAAACTGATGGGTCGCTAAAAAAAAGTAACCGAAAAAAGTAACCTATATTTCGATCGAATGCATACACGAGCGTATACCCCAATGCATACAGGCTCCAGCCATCCTAGAAATAGGTTAATCCCTGGTACGTGCACCATTCTTCTCCCCTGCCATTCGTGGTGGGGGTTACGTTTTTGGACTCGATCGCCCCAATTGATTTAGAACAAATTCCCGCACCTTCACATAATTTTCATATTGTTTCGCTACTTTAAAGACTGTCCCCCTTTGGTTAGGGGGGGGACCGCACCCAAGTTTGAAGCACCTAGAGATATCTAGGTGCTTTTTTTAAGTTTATGCAGTTGTGGCACTTCCCGTGCCGGGAAAGGGAAAAGGCAGAAAATCTCAGACTCTCTCCCTTTTCCACAGCACCTTTGTTGGATCGAGATCCCAAAAGAGCCGACAGATCGCACGCGACTCTTACTACGCCCTAGATCGTCTGGAAGTTCGTTGCATCCAGGGCGAGATTGCCGCTGAGGAAGACAAGCTGCTCTTCCCCAGAACCAATGATGGTCGTACTCTCAACTTGGTTAATGGTGAGATCCTCGAAGGTCAACCCACCACTCAATGCCAAAAGATCGACGCCGACTTCGAAATCGGTAATGGTATCAATACCATTACCGACCGCGAGAACGAATACATCATTTCCAGCATCTCCGACGAGCAGATCGTTACCGAGATCGCCAAACAGGACATCGTTACCCGACCCGCCTTTGACGGTGTCGTTGCCCTGTCCGCCATAGAGAGCGTCGTTTCCCGAAGCCCCTTCGACGGTGTCATCGCCGGAGTTACCGAAAATCAGATCGTCGCCGCCGCCGCCGCAGAGTTTGTCGTTACCATCTGCTGCCGATCCGGGAATGCCGTTACTGCCGATGAGAGTATCGTTGCCCTGCCCGCCACAAACGGTGTCGTTTCCGAGATCGCCGAGGAGTCGATCGTTTCCTGCTTCTCCCCAGAGAATGTCGTCATCTCGACCCCCTCGACCGGAGTCGTCGCCGTTGCCACCGACGATGCTGTCATTGCCCTGGTTACCTTCGATGACATCATTTCCGTCTAAACCGAACAGGAGATCGTTGCCGGTTACATCCGGATCGGTAATGATGCCGTTACCGCCAATCAGGGTGTCATCGCCGAGATCGCCGACGAGGATATCCCCCTCTTTGTCACCGTAGATGAGATCGTTATTTTTACCGCCGTAAACCAGATCGGCTCCTTTTCCGGCGACGATGAAATCTTCGCCCTCACCGCCTTTGAGAACATCTTCTCCGGCATTCCCAGAAATGAAATCCCGATCGCCGCTTGAATCGGAGGCACTACCGCGACTGCCGAGAATCGTGTCGTTGCCGATTTCACCCATCAGGGTGTCATTTCCTTCGTCCCCGAAGATGCTGTCGTTTTCGCGACCGCCGTGAACGACGTCATCTCCGTCTTCACCCACGAGTAGATCGTTGGCTTGGTTGCCAAAGAGTACGTCCTCTCCCGGACCCCCGTAGAGCATATCTTCGCCATTTGCATCGGGATCGTTGGGATCGCCGTTGCCACCGGTGACGGTGTCGTTCCCCAAGTCTCCACCAACGGTGTCGTTGCCGATATCCCCAAAGACGTCGTCGTTATCTTTACCGCCGTAAGCGAGGTCGTCGTCTTTTCCGGCACGAATCAAATCATCCCCTTGACCGCCTTTAACCAGATCGGCACCCCGATTGCCGAAGAGAGAATCTCGTTCTTCTGAGCTACCGACGGGTTCCATGCTGCCCAGGCTGCCGAGGATGATATCATCGCCGAGGTCTCCCCCAACAACGTCATTCCCTTCGTCACCGAAGAGTTCGTCCCCATCTTTACCTCCCTGAACGGAGTCGTTTCCTTCCCCACCGGTGAGGGTGTCATCTTCCTCATTTCCGTTGAGGTAGTCGTTTCCGGGTCCGCCATCGATGCGATCGGTTCCGGAGAGTTCGGGATCGTCGAGTTGCAGGTTGTCACCGGAGATCGTGTCATCTCCCCGATCGCCGCTGAGTTGGTCTGCTCCTCGATCGCCGCGAATCTCATCGTTATTTTGACCGCCGAAGACCACATCATCTTGCTCGCCGCCAAAAATCAAATCTTCACCGCCGCTACCGGCAATAATATCTCGACCTCGGTTACCAGCGAGGGTATCTCGATCGAGATTCGGATCGGTAGGATCTTCGCTGAAGTTGCCGCCGCGAATGATATCATCTCCTTCGCGACCTTGGATGTTGTCGTTTCCGCTAGATCCCCGGAAATCTTCATTATCCCCACTCCCAACGCGGGTATCGTCTCCCTCGGTTCCCTCTTCAATCCGAGTGTTGGGTAAGTCCGGTTGGGGAATATCGACCGGTGGGAAG
>NZ_JADEXN010000070.1 GCF_015207075.1 Zarconia navalis LEGE 11467 | reverse complement strand
GTCTTCAGCTTCGATGGTCAAAGCACTTGCAGGTAAGTTAGCTTCGAGTTTGGAGCGAACCTCACTGGCGAGGTCGCCATCGGCACGTTCGGCATCGCCTCCCGTTAAATTATTCCGCTCTTCCCGCGCCCGAATATCAGAATCGAGCTGATCTCGTCGAACCGAGCTTTGCGCGTCTTCTTTTGAATCGACGGCTTCATCTGCTTCGAGAACTTCTGGGGTTTCATCGACCGAACTTGGAGCATCTACACTGGTTCGGGCCGTATCCTGACAGGCTGTCGCTCCCATTAGAACAACGCTTGAGATCAAAACGGCGGTTAACTTTTTCTTCATAACTTGAATTACCTTCTTCTTCATCTAGGGGATGTTTACACGGGGCTGCGAGCGCTTAAAGGTTCGTAGCCACCCATTTCTTCGATTCCCTGCTGGTTTAAAATGACTTCGGCGTTCTGGATTTGGTTGGGGGTGCCTTCAATAGCAACGATATATTCACCTCGGTTGAAGCGATCGTTTAAAACCCGCCAACGGTCTTGAGGCAATCCCAAATCCGTTTCTTCAAAGCGGTTGCGAGCTACAAGCGCGGAATTGCGATCGGCGTAAACAGGCTCGCGAGACAAAACAGTTGCCTGGGCCATGGGAAATCCGGAACGGTCTAAGGCCTCTAGTGCCGCTTCCGCGTTTTGACGCTTGGAAAATACACCCACAACGCGATTTGTCTCGGTTGTCGTTGTCGTCGTCGCTGGAGATTCGTACACGCCCCATTCCTGAATGCCACGGTGGCTCAAAATTTTCGCAGCTTGGTTAATTTCTGCTTCCGTACCTTCGACGGTTACCAAATATTCTCCGCGAGAAACCCGATCGCTGTACACCTTCGCTCGCTCTTCGGGAATCCCCAGACCGACAAGTCCTCCAAGCAATCCACCGGTCGCCGCACCGATCGCCGTTCCTGCTAATGTGGTAGCCAGAGTTGTAGCTGTGGCTCCAGCAAGCATGATCGGTCCAATTCCAGGAATGGCTAATGTTCCCAGGCCGACGAGCAAACCCGTAATGCTACCTACCGCTCCACCCGTGGCTGCTCCCGTTGCCGCACCTTCATCGGCTTTATTACCGATTTCTTCCACTTCGGTGCCAGCGAGGTTCGTATCTCCGTCACTTTCGCGGGCAATGACGGACACTCGATCCATCGGAAAGTTAGAATTTTTGAGTTCTTGCAAAGCCGCTTCTGTATCGATCCGGGTCGGAAACGTTCCTACGGCTCTTTTATGCTGTATGGTCGCCATTTTTTATCTAATTGAAAATAATTTTTGCAGCTTTTTAAGGGGATTTACATGACAATTGGCTAAGCTGACTATAAGATTTATGCTAGTTTAGTTTTCTGTCTGTTGACATCTACCTAAAGAGATAAGTCGGTAGATCGATCGTTTAAAGTCGAATCCTATCCTTTAAATTTATTCCTTCAACCCTTTAAGGGCAACTCTATTTCTTGAGTTTTAAGAGTTCTTCGAGGAAAGAACCAACCTCCGAAACACTCGATTTTTCAGTTCGACCGACTGGCTGTGTTAAATATCGAGTCACTCAGATGTTGTCAATTTAAGACCTCGAAAAAAGTGGCACGTCGCGCGAGTCACAAATCGATGAGCCTTCACCGAGTCGCGGTGTACTTCATTCTTAATTTTCGCGCTCCGAGGGAGTTGGATGAATAGGATTAGGCTGCGATCGGGGACACCGAGATCCCACCCAATTCGGTAAAATAATTACGATCGGATTGAGGGAAACTCGTCTATGTCTGCAACAGAACCCATCGTCACTCAAATCTTCGTGCATCCGATTAAAGGGCTAACACCACAAAGGGTCGATCGAGCGATATTGGAAGCCGACCTCGGCATTCGCGGCGATCGGGCATTCGCCTTGATGTTTGAAGATGCAGGCAAGGGAGACGAGGCAATCGTGCCGTGGATGCCGAAAAAACATTTTGCCGTTCAAAACGATTGGCCAGGACTTGCCGCTCTCGAGTGTCACTACGACGCGAGTGAGGACTGGCTCAGGGTTTGCCACAACGGAACTGAAGTCTTGAGCGCTCGGACACAAACCGATCGCGATCGCATCAACGGCTTTTTTAGCAACTATCTAGCAACGCTAACCCCGACAGAAAAAGCCAGACACCCCCATCCCAGTTCGGTACGACTTGTCGGAACCCATACCGGGGAAACTCGCTATCCCGATCGCCACCCGGTTCATATTTCCATCATCAGTCAAGCGACCCTCGATGCGATCGGCTTCGCCGTAGGTGAAACCATCGACGTGCGCCGTTTTCGTCCGAACGTCCTCATCGACGGGGTTGCAGCGTGGGAAGAGTTGAACTGGGTGGGTCGAGAAATCATCTTGGGAGAAGCCAAAATAACGATTTCTGCCCCTATCGGTCGCTGTTTGAATATTGAAGTGCATCCAGACTCCGGAGTGCGAGATATGCCCCTATTTTCCTGGCTCGGGCAACATTTCGGTCATGCTAAAACCGGTGTCGTGGCAAAAGTCATCGCCACCGGGTCGCTATCGGTGGGCGATCGATTGCAGTTACGGTCTTCGTTGGCGAACAAAAGTGCGGCACTGTAAGTTGCCTTGATGAGGACAAAACCTTCACCAAAATTCATTCACTGAAAAAATAGGGCCGTTCGATCGGGTTGCTAATTCGATCCATTCGAGATCCATTCGAGCGAGTCGTCACTTTTCGCGTTGAAAAACCCGAAAGTAGAACGACCGCGATCGCTCTTTCAATCTTAAATTCTCCTATTCGAAGTTGATTTCTCGCTAACAACCCATGCTACCCGCGCTGAATGCTCGCATCAAAGGTAATGCCAAAGAAGCGATCGAGAACCCCAAAATATTTCTGAGTCGAAAGAAAGAAAGTCCCCGATTCGGGGCAGGTTCAATCTAATATTTAGTTTGGGGTCTGGAGTCTTTCAAGGTTCCAGACTTTTCTGTAAACTAAGGGTTGGCATTCAGACATCTCCTTCCCCATTACAACGATTATGGTCTCGACTCCCTCACTCAAAGTACCGGCATCAGGGCTAGCAACGGCCGAGCAATATTTAGCCAATTCCGACCCGGCGATCGAATCCCTTTCCCCCAACCAACAACTACTACCGCTGACGGCTCGCGTTAACGATCGAGATCGCCTGGAAATTGGGGGCTGCGATGTGGTGACCCTTGTCGAGCAATTTGGTTCGCCATTGTACGTTTTAGACGAAGAAACGCTGCGAACCTCGTGCCGCCAGTATCGAGAAGCCTTCAGCCGCTACTATTCGGGAGATGCCCTGGTTATTTACGCGTCCAAAGCTTGGAATTGCCTAGCCGTATGCGCGATCGTGGCGAGTGAAGGATGGGGAATCGACGTCGTCAGCGGTGGAGAACTGTATACGGCAAAGCAGGCGGGGATGGATGCCTCAACGATCTATTTTCACGGTAATAATAAGTCTCGATCGGAACTGCAACAGGCGATCGAAATCGGTTGTACGATCGTCGTTGATAATTGGCTCGAACTCGAAACCCTAACGGAGCTAACCCAGGGCATCGATCGACCCACGCGCATCATGCTCCGATTCACCCCAGGAATCGAGTGTCATACCCACGACTATATTAAGACCGGTCATCTCGATAGCAAATTCGGTTTCGATCCCGATTCGATGGAAAGCGTGTTTGATTTCCTGACCCGACAACCCACTCTTTCTTGTATTGGTTTGCACGCTCACATCGGGTCCCAAATTTTCGAGTTGCAACCCCATCGAGATTTACCCAGCGTAATGGTAGAGTGGTTCCAACTCGCCAAGCGTTACAACCTACCGATTCAAGAACTCAATGTGGGTGGAGGCTTGGGAATTCGCTATACCGAGGACGACGATCCCCCCAGCATTGAAGATTGGGTAAAAGTCATTTGCGAATCCATTACCGCCGCCTGCAAAACTGTCCAAATGTCCCTGCCTCGGCTGGTGTGCGAGCCGGGGCGATCGGCGATCGGCTCGGCTTGCGTGACGGCGTATACCGTGGGTTCTAGTAAAACGATTCCGGGAATGCGGACGTACCTTACCGTTGATGGAGGAATGTCAGACAATCCCCGTCCGATTACCTATCAATCTTTGTACCGCGCCGCGATCGCCGATCGCATGAGCGCCCCCCTAACCGAAACGGTGACCGTAGCCGGCAAACACTGCGAATCGGGAGACGTGCTGATTCAAAACGCTCAATTGCCTCCAACCCAACCGGGAGATATTTTAGTCGTAATGGGGACGGGAGCCTACAATTACAGTATGTCGTCAAACTACAATCGACTGCCCCGTCCGGCAGCGATCGTGGTCAAAGAGGGGGAGGCGAACCTCATCCTCCAACGAGAAACCTATCAAGATCTGATTCGTCAAGATTGTTTACCCGATCGACTCAGGGGCGATCTCTCGTAAACTCGGGTGGTGCGCAAAAGTTCTAGCTCGAGATCGTCGGGCCGCGAGATCGCCACCGGGTCGTTCTCAAAGCCCTGAGAGTTTGGGTGTGTAACGTCGATCGCTTCTAGTTTTGCTAGCCCGCAAGACTTGTGGGTGTTCGCACCTAGAAACTCGCAGGCAATACGAGGGCAATCGCATCAAGTCCAAACTGTACGGAGCAAAAATCCAGATTCTCATGGGAGTTCTGCCGAAGCAATGGTTAACAGACCCAAGCTGGATTCAAGCCAGGTTGCTTCAACTCGTGCAAAATTTAGGATTGGCCATCGAGCTAGTGCTGGTGCTAGCACTAACTTATCTGGTGCTCGTCGTCATTGGAGAACGTCGGACGCTGTGGATGGTGCAAGGTTTTATTGTTTTGATGGTTGCCGTCACCCTCGCTCAGAATCTCGGATTGAAGGTTCTGGGTTTTGTTCTCGATAAAATTACCATCGGCTGCGCCATCGCCATGGCAATTAATTTACAATCTGAGGTTCGACGATTTTTAGAGCAATTAGGTCGAGGTAAAATTGCCTCTTTATTTCAATCCTCTCACGCCCCACCGCCCCGCTCTGATAGCATCACCGATGAAATTGTCGAAGCCATCAAGCAACTCTCCCAGAATCGGATTGGCGCGCTGCTGATTCTAGAAACCAACGAACCCATTGACGAGCGAGATTTTTCAGTTCCCGGTGTTAGACTCAATGCAGAGATTTCAAAAGAACTGTTGCAGACGATTTTTCAAACGAGTACCCTACTGCACGACGGAGCCGTTTGGGTTCGTGCATCTCGCATTCTCTCGGCGGGGGTGATCTTGCCTCTATCCGAACGAATGGCTTCTCGGCAACTGGGAACGCGCCACCGAGCTGCAATGGGAATCACCGAACGTGTGGAAAATTGCATCTGCGTTGTGGTGTCAGAAGAAACCGGTTCGATTTCCCTTGCCGAACGGGGAACTCTCAATCGACCTCTGACTAGCAGTAAACTGAAGGAACTTTTGGAAGCGCGACTCTCCAATACTGTAGATCGCGAGGTGGTTGCTCCGAATTTACGCAGTTTGGGTCGGCGGATTGGTTCCCAAGGTGGTGCGGCGATCGCCCGCTTGCTTCGTTTGACTTCATCGGCTTCTAGTAACAAAAAATGACTGTAAATTCAACTGTATTGCAAGAGTTACCCGCAGACTTAGACCGCGAGCGACTTCCCCGCCACGTCGCGGTGATTATGGATGGTAACGGTCGCTGGGCAAAATGTCGGGGGTTACCCCGGATCGTGGGACACCAGCGAGGTGTGGACGCGCTGAAAAATTTGTTGCGTTGCTGCGATGACTGGGGGGTTCAAGCTCTGACGGCCTATGCTTTTTCGACGGAAAATTGGGGTCGTCCCCTAGAAGAAGTCGATTTTTTGATGACGTTGTTCGAGCGGGTGTTGCGACAGCAGTTGAAAGAAATGATGGAGGAGAAAGTCCGCATCCAGTTTGTTGGGAATTTGGAGAAATTGCCGCCGTCGCTGCAAGCGGAAATTGCTCGATCGATGGAAATGACTCGCCACAATCCCGGTATTCAGTTTACCGTGGCAACCAACTACGGCGGACGGCAGGAAATTTTAGCAGCCTGTCGATCGATTGCCACTCAGGTGCAAGAGGGGAAGATTCAGCCAGAGCAAATCGATCGAGAATTGTTCGAGCGCCATCTCTATACGTCGAGCGTCGGCGATCCCGATTTGCTGATTCGCACCAGCGGCGAAATGCGTATTAGTAACTTTTTACTCTGGCAGATGGCTTACGCGGAACTGTATGTAACCGATACCCTTTGGCCGGAGTTCGATCGAGGGGAGTTTCATCGAGCGCTATCGGCGTATCAGAAGCGAGATCGCCGCTTTGGGAAAGTGCGCTAAGGGATCTGCAAAGAAATAAAGTACCCAGCAAACAATCCGTGTTCTAGAAGCCAAGTAACGTGATGGGTACGTTATTAACCCGCAAGTCCCTAATTCCTTTGAGAAAAAGCGATCGACCCGATCGACTGACACGTACAGCGTATTGCCGTGGCGGGGTGCAGATCGTCTACCTAACTACATCAAATTTCAATTGTCATCACCACAGCCCGAAAAGCTAAAATCATCAGTGACAAGTGGTATCTATCGGGTCCGAATCCAATGGTATTAAGCCTCTTCATTCATGGAGAAAAAGTTTAAACCCAATTTATTTTTTGAATCCTCCGATCTTAAGCTCAAGTCAAACTGATGACTGAAAACTTGAAACTGATGACTTTTGAAACTCGATCGAGCACGCACATTCCTCTAGGTCATGACTCCTCAAGCACAACTCGCTCTCCTCGCTTGGTTACCGATTGTCTTTTACCTATTTGTACTTTTTCCCCCGCGCAAAGCCGTCATTGTTAGCTTTATTGGAGGGTTACTCTTTTTACCCGAGCGCGCCCTCTTTATGCTGCCTTTGATTCCTGACTACAAAGGAATGATTGCCACCTGTTACGGCATTATGTTGGCAATTTTCGTCTACGATTCGCCGCGATTGAATTCATTTAAGCCCGGTTGGGTAGACGTACCGATGGCAATTTGGTGCGTTTGTCCGTTTGCTTCATCCATGGCCAATGGATTGGGGGCGTACGACGGATTAAACGGAACCTTAACGCAAATTGCCAACTGGGGACTGCCTTATTTTCTCGGTCGATTGTATTTGGGAAATCTTTCGGGAATGAGATTGCTAGCGAGCGAAATTTTGAAAGGTGGATTGCTCTACGTTCCGTTATGTCTCTACGAAGGTCGTATGAGTCCTCAACTTCATCGCATTGTTTACGGTTATTTCGCCCACCCCTCCGGAATCAGTCAATCCATTCGGTATGGAGGGTATCGGCCGAACGTGTTCATGCAACACGGATTGATGGTGGGAATGTGGATGATGACCGTTGCGTTCGTTGCCCTTTGGGTGTGGAAAGCGAAGACCTTTAAAAAAGTTTGGGGAATGTCCCTTGACTGGTTAATCTGGGTGTTTCTATTTATCGTAATTTGGTGTCGGTCTACCGGAGCGTATATGTATCTGGCACTTGGGGTCGCCACGTTATTTTCTGCGAAGTGGTTGCGAACATCTATATTGCTCTTATTTCTCGTCGTGTTGTTGTCGTACTATTTATATACCGGAGCCACCGGAACTTTTGCGGGTGATGAAATTGTTTCTTTCGTATCGGAAAGACTCAATCCCGAGCGCGCTCAATCTCTAGCATTTCGATTTAATAACGAAGAAATTTTAGGAGAACACGCACGAGAAAGAATCATTTTTGGATGGGGAGGATGGGGACGCAATCGCGTTTACGAATATAACTGGGCGGGAGAATTAGAAGACACCGCAATTACCGACAGTTTGTGGATTATTGCATTTGGAGTGAATGGAATCGTCGGGTTAGCGTCTCTAACAGTTTCGTTACTGCTTCCGGTGGTTTGTTTTAGCCTATTTCGCTATCCCGCGAGCACTTGGTTCAACCCACAAGTCGCACCAGCCGCCGCACAAGCTGTGGTCTTAGCACTCTTTATGTTGGATTCTGTCCTGAATAATATGTACAATCCAGTTTTTCCGCTGATTGCGGGAGGTTTATCGGGGATTGTTCTCAACCCTGTTGAAAACTTGAATCCGACCAAAAGGCGTTCTCTACAAACGCGACCACCTACTGCAAAGCGATCGAAACGGCGAGCGTGGCCTGCTCCTCATCTAAAACGTTAAGAATTGTGTTTTTGAGCGGAGGTTCGATTAGATTTTCCCTTTTTCTCAAAAAGAATGGATTGACAGCTCTGGGATTGAAGTGCGGCTTTCTCAAAGATTTGACGATTCGAGCCAACATTGTCTTCAAGTAACGACCCAAAAATCTGACATGCCTGGGGAAGCTTCGAGTACAATCGGTCATGGAGATCCAGAATCATCGAGCTATCTGGCTTTCCCCGGAACGAAAATCACTGCCCGCGCATCGCAGTGAGCTGTCAACATCCAATAGCTAAGCAATTCATGACTGTAGAGATTCCTGTAATTGCCAAACCGATTTTTCTTGTCGGGGCCGAGCGTTCTGGTACGACCGTCCTGCGGCTTATGTTCGCGAATCACCCACAATTAGCTTGGTGTAATGAGTTCGAGTATGCCGTCGATCGCATTTCTGAAGATGGAACTCTACCGCCCCTAGAAGAATATTACGAATGGTTGGATGCTCATCGAGTTTTTCGAGCGAGTGGATTCGAAATCGATCGCGATTTGACTTATTCCCAACTGGTTAACAGCTTTTTGTGTCAGAAAAAAAACAAAGATGGTAAGCCTTTCGTAGGTGGGACGGTTCACCGTCATTTCAACCGATTGTTGGGAATTTGGCCTAATGCTCGTTTCATCCATATCGTCCGCGACGGTCGAGATGTCGCTCGCTCTTGTATCGGTATGGGTTGGGCGGGAAACGTATGGACTGGGAGCAAGCGTTGGCTCGAAGCCGAACAGTTGTGGACCCGGTTCAGCTCAAACCTACCAGAAGAGCGCTTCTTCGAGATCAAGTACGAAACCCTCATCGAGAAACCTGTTGAAACCCTGACCCACCTGTGCGAATTTATCGGTATTCCCTACGACGAGGCGATGTTAAATTACGCTCGGAATACAACTTACGGGTTACCCGACGTTCGCTTCATCGCCCAATGGCGACGCAAGTTGTCCGAGGAAGAGATTCAACTGGTGGAATCGAGGGCGGGAAAGATGCTCGTCGAACGAGGATACGAACTGAGCGGACTCCCGCCCAAGACTGTCAATGAAGCTATGCGGCAGAGGCTTCAATGGCAAGATACATGGGAACGCGCTCAATTTCGGCTGCGGCGCTACGGCGTGCCTTTATTCCTGGAAAACTATCTTGCCCGACGTGTTGGTAGTCAAAAATGGAAAAAGCAGGTCAAGCTGAAGATACACGCTGTTGAAGCGAACTATCTCAAATAGCCAGACCGAATATCGACTGCACCTTGGCAGAAATAGACAAGGCTTCGTGAAAGATTTGAAATGATATGGGAGGCTGAGGGCGTAGAGTTTCACAGAAATGGAGCCCAAATTGGGCTTCGCTCCTACGGAATTGTACCGATCTCTCGCTCTTTTGTGGAAATAGACGTTCGGAAAGTTTTCGATTTGTCTTTTCAAACTCAATCATCGATCGCATCAGAATTTAAGGAAACGATCCGTATTTTCTCTAATTTCGGGGAATAGATAGAGCAAAATCCCGTAAAATCGCTGAATATGAATTAGGCTCGACCCAAACGACAATCCGAGCGAAAAATTCAAACTTTACACGAATTTTTTATTTTTTTTTATCTTAAAACATTGAAGATAAAAGCAATTCTTTAACTTTTTAGTATATTTCGCGATTCTATCTATATGAAGTGTAAGTAAAGCGAACTCAAATTCCTACACGCTAATAGGGATTCATATGCTATCTTTTCGATGGTCGGGACGTTAGAAATACAACCTGTACCCCTAAAAGCTCGGACTTCGAGCAGGCAAGAGCCAGAACCTCGAACCTAGAGGAATGAAGGGGCAATCTCAGGTTCGGTTAAATACTTATAATTCCCAGCAGAGAGCGAAGTTTACAGGCAAGCGGACTTAACGGTCACGAATTATCCGAACTTGAGATGAGGAACTTCACTTAGAAACGTAAGTCAAGAAATACATTCGATTTTACGAATTTATTCAAATTGTACTGTTTCGAGTGGTTATAACATCGCTCGAAACTCGTATCAATTGAAAATATTCAGATTGCCGATCTTATTTTTTGTCGGTAGTCGAAACCGTTTTGGGTGCAAATAAATTCGAGACAATATTACCGATCTGGGAGATTCTTTTCATGATTGCACGCCAAAAAATTTCTGCGGCGATCGCGAGCTACGTACTAATGATTTTAGCATGTGGACAACCGGGTCGAGCAGCAACAATTACGGCAAGTACCACGGGTTTAGATACGGGAGGAGATGCCGTTCTTGGTCTCAATTCGTTTTTTCAGGTAGCTTTTGATGAGGGTGCGACTGATGTTCGGATCTCCTCATTTACTTTCGATATTTCCCCCGATACCGATGGATTTTTCGACCCCAATGGCGTCTCCTTGTTCGATCTGAATGGAGGAGTCCCCACATTAGGCGGAAGTAGCGGTATTGCCGCCACCGATATTAATTTCGAGATTTTGAATGGCGGGAAACAGCTTCGAGGAACTTTGCTGACGGATGCATTTTCCGTAGGTCGATCGTTAACGTTTGGTATCGATACCGATAATGTCGGTCTTAGCGAAATTCCGATTCCCGTAACGATCGGATTGCAGACGGTGCAGGTCAATATCGATACGGGAGCCGATTTTGGCAAAGTGGGAGCGCTATTTAGCGTCGAACTTTCTGATGGAACCTCCAGTTCGACGCCATTTGAAGTGACGCGCGATGTCAGCATCGAAGACATTACCGATGGCATTAATGCAGATCCTCCCATGGAACCCGAACCCGCACCTCAATCCGTGGCAATATTGAAGCTAGATAGCATTCGATCTGTTCCCGAACCGACATTAAGTACTTTTGCAGCGATCGCAATTTTAGGAGTGGGGTCGAGAGTCAAACGTAACCGGCTCAAATCCGATCGATAGTATCTGCACGCCAACCCTTGACATTCCCGTTTCCTCCATCTCTGCGTCTCCATTTCCTCCGTACTGTCGCTCACGTTTCCAGAAATACATCCAGTTCGGGGACGTCAACCCAGCATTCCTTCTCGTTCGATTCGTGGGTTAAATCCATCAAAAGCTGCGAGTATACTCCATCTCGCAGAGATGGTGTTAAAGCTTCACCGCGATCGATTCCTTGCACCCAGCCATCTACCACTCGCAGGAAAGGCGCCAGCCTGCCGTCGGGGTACGCGTGGGGAAACTCCAGACGATCGGGAATACTCAACTCCTGCATCGGTTCTCCCCCCTGGGAACCCCAAAGCTTGAATCCATGGACGTAATCTTTTTGATTCTCGCTGCCGAGAACGAGGGTTCCCTTATCGCCATACACTTCTACCCAATGTCCCCGTCCGTTCGCCGCAACCGAAGTGATACTCACTTGAACGGGCGTGCCATCGGTCAATTCTAAGGTCGCAAAACAGGTATCGTCGGCATCCACCGGCTTGAGTTTACCTCCTTGGGCGGGGTCGGGACGTTCGAGAATTGAGGTGGCGAGCTTTGCCGATAGCCGACGCGCAGAACCGAAAAGCCAGGCAATGTAGTCGAAGGTGTGGGAACCCAACGCACCGAGCGCCCCACCCCCTTTTTCTTTTTGAGCGTACCAGTTCCAAGGGCGATCGGGATTTGCCCGACTCGACATCAACCAATCAATGGTAATCAAGCGCGGCTTGCCGACATATCCTTCTCCCATCAATTCAGCTAACCGCTGCCATGGGGGAACGAAGCGGTACTCGAAATCCATCGTCGCCACCACCCCATTTTCCGCTGCCAGGTGATACAGCTTCTTGGCTTGAGTCGCGGTTAGGGTGGTGGGTTTTTCGAGCAACAAATGTTTGCCCGCTGCCAGAACCGTTTTCGCCATTTCGTAGTGCAAAAACGGCGGTGTTGCGATCGTCACCGCATCGAGATCTGGCAAGTTAACCAACTCTTCGATCGTTCCGCAGGCTTGGGGAATTTGATGGGATTCGGCGATTTCTCGGGCTTTGGCTAAATCTCGATGGTAGACGGCGACGACTTGGGTTCGATGATGGGCCTGCAACCCCGGAATGTGAACTTTCTGACCGAAACCCGTACCAATTACTCCAACTTTAATATTTTCTGTCATGTTAGTTTTTATTAAAAATTCAAGCTAAAAATATAACTAGACTCACTCATGAGCAAGTAACTAGAAATGACCCGTTTATTAATTGACTTATATACTGGCCTATCACTTATTACTTAACCTTCACCGTCCCAACTTATTCGGAATTCCTTCACAACCGCCAGGAATCGTCTTCCGCGTTGTCGAACCGCCCCAAGCACAGCAATAGTAGTGTTGGGTATCGGAAAGGCGTTGGGCTTTGCGAAATTTCACATTTTCGACCACTGCACCCGTGCGTTCTCCCGTTCGATAGTCGGGAGATTCAGTGCGACTGCGAGGAGTAGCCATTTGAGCCGTTCCGTAAAATAAACGAGTGCCTTTGAGGTCAGCTCCCGATAGATTAGCCTCGTAGAGAATCGCCCGAGCTAGGTTGGCTTTGACGAGATCGCATTGACTGAGATTGGCTCGTACGAGGTTCGCATCGCTCAATTCCGTCCAGCGCAGATCGTTGCCCGACAAATCCGCTCCGGCGAGCATCACCCCCAGGTCGATGACGCGAGTTCCGTAGGCACGGTCTTCCGCGTAGCCTCCCCGACCGTCGAGGATGGGTCGTCCCAAGAGCCGATCGCGCCGTAGGGGTGTCAAGAGTTTGGATTGGGAGAGAAAGCGAATAATTTTGGCTTTACCCACCGCATCCACACTGCTGAGAATGGCGGCCGTGCGTCCTTCGGCTATCGCCCGTTCTTGGGGCCAATCTTCGAGCAATCCTTCATCGTTGAGAGCTAAATCCGAGACCCCTTGAAAGTAGGCATCGATGGTTTGCTGTTGGGTAATTCGGTTTTGCTGGATGGTTAAGTCTTTCGAGATTACGTACTGCTGCCACGCGACGTAGACTGCAAGCAGAGCAATTAAAATTTGACCCAACGCGCCGACGATTTCTCCAACAGCACCCACCGCATCCCAATTAATTTGAATGGCACGGGTTCCCTGCTGGTTGGAACCGCTGAGCATCAATAAGCCGATCCCCGATGCCATAATCCCCAAACTCGCCGCAATCAGAGAGCGCCAAGGTGCTGGAACCAACTGAGTCCACAAACTATTCCAGTTGGGCAAAATAATACTCACCGAAACTAACAGGGCAACAAAAGCCCCGACTAGTCCCATCCACAGACGATCGATTGCCAATCCCAAAATCATCAACCCGATCGCCCCGACAATAATCCATCCCAAGTTCAGTTGTGTGGCAAAAACACCGCTGGGGAAGAAACTGAGCTGAATACCGGATTTGGTTTCCCGGCTGGAAACGCTCGCCTCGGGAGGTTCGCCCGACTCTTCGATCGAAGCCTCTGCTCGATGCCCGTTGGAGATCGCCGCGAGGTTGTCTTTTTCGTCAAAAGGATTCGCGACCCAGCTTTGGTTTTCTGGGGATTCTATGGGGGGAGACTCACCC
>NZ_JADEXN010000069.1 GCF_015207075.1 Zarconia navalis LEGE 11467 | reverse complement strand
CTTGGATTAATTGACTCAATTTGGGGGACGATTTGTAAGTGGGGTTGGGAATGTCACCGTTGCGCGCCCGCTCGGCAATTGGGATAACCGCAGCTCTCCTGGCGGCAGGTGCGGTGAGTATTGCCGGGTTAATTGGCTTTGTGGGACTGATCGTGCCCCATGGGGTTCGGCTGCTGGTGGGCACAGACTATCGGGCGGTGATTCCCTTCTCGGCATTGGGGGGAGCGCTGGTTCTGGCTTTGGCCGACTTGCTCTCGCGTTTGGGTTCGGTGGAACTGCCGGTGGGCATCGTGACTGCCTTTTTAGGCGCGCCGGTATTTATCTGGTTGCTGTACCGTCGTTCGAGCTTGGGAGGAGTATAGCCATGCCGTTGGAGGCTCAGAATCTGTCGGGAGGATACGGCACGACAACCATTGTCGAAGCGATCGATTTAGCCCTCGAACAGGGGGAATGGCTGAGCTTGCTGGGGGCAAACGGTTCGGGTAAATCGACGTTGTTGCGCCTCATGAGTCGCATTCTCGCGCCGCAGCAGGGGGTTGTTTTTCTCGATGGCAAAGCGATTCACAGCCAACCCATACAAGCTGTGGCGCGGCAACTGGCGATTTTGCCCCAACAGCAAACGGTTCCTCCCGGTTTAACCGTAGAACAACTGGTGAGTTTGGGCCGCGCGCCGTATCAAAATTGGTGGGAATGGGAACTCGATGCGGTGGGGAAACAGAAGGTGGAAGAGGCGATGAGTGAAACGGGGGTGATGCGATTTCGCGAGCGCTCCGTGGCTCAGCTTTCCGGTGGGGAAAAGCAGCGGGTGTTTTTAGCTTTGGCACTGGCTCAAAATCCAAAAGTGCTGTTACTCGATGAACCCACCACCTATCTCGATATTCGCTATCAGCTTCAGTTACTCGATTTACTTAAAGACTTGAATCAAAAGCAAGAACTGGCAATTATTACCGTGTTGCACGATATTAATTTGGCAGCTCGATATAGCGATCGCCTCGCTCTCCTGCGCCAGGGTCGATTGTTTGGTGTGGGTACGGTGGAAGCCATGCTCGCGCCGGAGAACGTGGCAGCAGTTTTTGATGTGGATGCGATCGTTCTGGATACTCCAGTGGGGGTTCAGATTTGTCCGATTTCTGACGGATTAAAAACAGAGAATCAATAGACATCTGGGAAAAACAGAGAACGGGGGTAAAATTTGATGGTTCTAGTACGAGCGTCGATCGTATATTCGATCTCTAAATTTGATTGACGAATATTTGGGTGAAAAATGATTAAGTTTCTAAAAAATGGGTTGATTTTGTGCGTTGTTTTAATTTTAGTTTCCTGCACGAATTCTCAACTTTCAACAAATACTTCTGAAGTGAATTCCGCCGAAAACTCTGCCGAAACGGTTACAGAAGCTGTTGTCGATCGAGTGGTCGCCCTGTCCTCTTTAACCGCCGATATTACCCAACAGCTTGCAGCTTCAAAACTGGTGGGAATTCCCGGTAGCGATGTATTGAAAGAAGACCCTCGATTTGCCGAATTGCCGACGGTCAGTAGCGGTCGCACGCCACCGAATTTAGAAGCGATTGTTGCCCTAGAACCGGAGTTGGTTTTGGGAGCGGCGGGGTTTCATGATGCCATTACCCAGCGATTAGATGAAATTGGGATTGCGACGCAGTTGGTGAAGGTGGATAGTTGGGAGACCTTGACGCAAATTACTGAAGATTTAGCCGATCGATTAAGTGCCGATGCCGAACCTTTGTTGGAGCGATATCAGGCTTGTTTGGCAAAAGCCCCAATTCAGGGTAAATCGACTTTAGTTCTCGTCAGTCGCCAGCCCATTTTAGCCCCGAATAAAACGAGTTGGGCGGGGGATTTCTTGCAAGAGTTTAATACTCCTAATTTAGCAGCAGAACTACAAGGCGAAAGTCCGATCGGGGGATATGTGACGTTATCGGCCGAGAAGGTATTACAGGAAAACCCCGATACGATTTTAATTGTCGATCCGGGGAATGAAGGAATTTTGGAACAGTTTCAAAAAGATGTGTTCTGGAAGCAACTGCAAGCAAGCCAGAACGATCGTATTTATACCGTAGATTACTATGGTTTAATCAATCCCGGTAGTATTGGAAAAATCGAGGAAGCGTGCAACAAACTTGGTGAAATTATGGAAAATTCGGGTAGCTGAGGACGAAAGTAAAAATAGAAATCAAAATCTATTAGATAAAATGAATAAGCCGTCAGTAACTTTAGGAACTGACGGCTTATTTCTGAGCTAGCTTGCTAGCAATCTTTGAGTAATTACTCAAAGATTGCTAAATCACCTTCAGTCCAGAACTTAATTAGTATTGTGTTTACCGTGTTTTCAACAAATCGACTTCACCCAGTCGGCGGGATACTTACAAATACTAGGGAATTGCTGAGTAAGCAGATTTACTATACCCCATAATTGTAGCTGAAAATAGAAATGTATATTCAGTTACTTCTTTATAAAAATCTACAATTCTCTTATAAAAACCGACACAATCTGGGGTAAAAGCTATGCTATTTTAGAAAGTACCTATCTCTTTAACATGGAGCTAACTCATGAAGCTAATCGACCCTGGAGGCTTTGCCACCAATCAGTTTCAGAACCTAATCAGTCTAGTAGTTAAACGAAATACAACCACAATGAGTCTCAAAGATATCCAGCGAACTAGGACGCTCATCTCTTCACGAGCCGACTGGAAAAATCCTAATCTTTCCAAACAACTCACAAGAAAACTTCCGATTCCACTCTCCTGCTGCTCTCATGGAGCAAGTACCCAGCAAGCGTTAGTACAACTTCGTACCAACGTAACTGTGGGCCAAGCTTCTGAGCAATGCATGGTATAGGAGGCGGATACACGATGCAATTGAATATTCCTGTCTGCGTCTGGATGTTTTTTTGTTCAGGCATTGTTCTACTGTTTCAGCAACTGGAGCTTGAACCAGGAGAATGTAGCGCACTGATTGTCAGCCTTTCTGCTCTTGTTTTCGGCGGTAAGTCGATTTACCTCATGCTCACAACTGGAGAACTGTCTGGAATCGGCTTGGTCGTACTTACACTTGGAGTGTGCAACTTCATTTGGACACCTATCCAAGTGATGGTGCAATTCGTAGACCGAGTCTTTTCGTAACAATCTATAAAGGAAGTTATCAAGCCGAGTATCTGCTCGGCTTGGTACTACCGTCTGTGTCTATTTATCTATGGGTATCTCTCAAAATGGAAAACTTAAAATATACTGCTGTTGAATTTAAATTTATTGAGAGATTTGAGGAGAATTTTCGTTTGATAGATATTGTTGGAAAATCTTCTCTAAATCATCTTCTTATCCATAATTTTTGTGATGCAGTAGAAAAACAAGATAATCGTATAATTTCTTCAAATATATACGATGAAATCTGGGGAATTGAAACCCCTATTATTATTCAGGGGAGTATCGATTATCACACGGCAATCTCTATCTTTGAGAAAACTTGGAAAATAATTACCCGTACCTGTCGTTTTTGGATAGAAGACCACATTCAGGAAGAATATCGCTGGCGGCAAGCCTGGAGATTATGGGAAAACCATGCTTTTTCTGTCGTAGTCGTACATGCAGAAAGTTTAAGTTTACTCTATGACAAGCTAGAAAGTGCTTGGCTAGAACACCGCTGGATTAGTGTTAATTGGCAAGGAGAGAGTTCTTCTATCTCGGGTATTAATGCAATAGCCTGGTCGGGTATGGATAGAAATCTTCAGTTCACAGGCATAGAGTCACAATTAAATTTTGAAAGTATAGATCGTTTTTATGAAAAGCTAAATCGCAAGCTAGAACATTATTTTATTCAAAAGGGAGAATATTTAAATATTATTGAACTTATTCAAAGATTGTTGACTTGCAAGGAAATTCTAAACAATTCAAATTATAAACCGATTAGATCGTATTCTATTCAGAATTTACTAATGAATTGCGATCTAGAGCGTACTAACAATCAACTTTGGACAGGTTGGTTTCAAGGAGGTGGAGATCGTATTACACAATATATCAGAAAAATGACTATACAGGAACAAAATAAAATTAAAAATTTACAGAACTTTAGTAATACGATTAATCAATGGATAAAGCAATCGCTAAAACCTAGTTTGTCCGAAATTCTGGGACAAATCATATATGCGAAAAGAGATGAGTTTCTCAGTATTTTTGACTATCCTGGTCAATTAAATTTGTCTTCATATGAATGTCTGGAGTGGTTATATGACTTTAACTCGGAACGAAAATCGAGCATTTGGAAGCAACACGGACAACCAATTACAATAAGTGCGAGTTTTATCTGGGCTGCCGCAGGTATTCGTCAACAATATGTGCTACGCCACTGTCGAGAAGCCCAGCAGTCAGCTAAACAAAAAGGAGGAGATCGCCTTGCCTTGCGAGTTTTATTTAAAAGTGGAAACTATCTAGAATGGATTTGTCCTTGGTGGTTTCTACAGCCGGTATTAGAAGGATATCGAGATCGTAGCGGTCAAAAAAATTGGAGACATATTTATACTGATATTGCCCAATTGGAATCTCGTCATGCTTTTTCTGGAAAAGATTCAGAAGTTGCTTTGGGGTTATTTCAAATTTACTTTGGTTTTGATAATCGCAGCATCCTTGAAAAGTATCTTTGGGAGACTGAAGGCAAAGCGGGAATTTTAGGAAACGACCGGCACGATTGCTCCAACTCTCACCAAGCGATCGATAACTGGATTATAAAGTTAGCAAAGATAGGTTTTCATCTATGCCAGTAGCCTTTAATTTTTTAATTGCGATCGAACCGTTAGGATGGCTTAGTAGTGGTGCCGGTCAGTTTGCGACTTCCGGAAATATTTCAGTTAGAACGAGAACGAGTTTTCCTCCTCATACCCCAACCCTTTCGGGTCTCTACGCACTCAATTACAATGACAGTGAATTAGAGAAGTTGCAGCTTGCCGGTCCTTTTTGGGCGAAAACAGACGATCCTCAAAACTTTTATATTCCCACACCTTTCAATTACTCGATCGCAGATTGGAAGATTAACGATCGATTGATTTGGAATTCAAATACACACCAATGGCAAACAGGATCGGGTGTAGCACTCTCGGATTTACCCCCAAGCCCAGCCTCTTGGATCTCCATTCACGACTGGCATCAACCTCAACAGACTCAGCCCAATCCCTGGATTCAATTTCCTGTTTGCCATTCTCGATTGAAATTAGATGAGCGTCAGCTTGCTCTTGATGAGCAGAGCAACTTATTTCAAGAAAATGTCATTCAGATGAACCCTGCAACATGCTTAGTCTATTTAGCAAATTTACCTTTACCGAATAGCTGGTATCGTTTTGGAGGAGAGTCACATATAGTGAATCTGGACTGTCTCGACCTAGCCGTTGATACTCAACAGCTATTAAATCAGCGACCCGGTAAAACTTTCACCCTAATTTCACCAACAATTTGGGGTTCTAATCGTTTGTCTTACACAGAGCCAATCAACATCAGGAACGATGAACGGGAACCTATTTGGGACATTGAAGCAATCCTGACTCAACCGCCCTCAGCTTTTCGCCATCGCCTAGGGGGAAAATTATCTCGCGGACGCTATGCCGTTCCGGCGGGTACTGTTTACGTTCTCAACTCTCCCCTCATGACAACTTGGCAAGAGTGGCCCGAAGCTTGGTTTCCTTCAGAAGGCTACTCGTTTAAACGTTGGGGATGTGGGTTAGCGCTACCACTCGTGGAGTAATAGAGGTCAACAGCCGTTGACCCCTACCCGTCTTTTGCAGTGCTTAAACTCAGACGAAATCGATGTCGGCGGCAGACAGGGTCTGGTCTGGCACAATCGCGAGGGTTCCACTGCCAAAATCAATCTGGGTGTCACCAGCGACTGTTGTGACTGATACATCTGCAACGGTTAAACCGTTCCTCAAGCTGATGGAGTCTTCCCCAACGGTAAAGTCAGCGATGATGTCCGTTCCGTGGTTAGGGGCGAAAACAAACATATCGCGTCCCTCACCCCCAATAATTGTGTCATCTCCTTTCCAACCAAGGAGAAAGTCATCACCGGCACCACCATCGAGTACATCGTCGCCGGCTTCGCCCCAGAGTCGATCGTTTCCATCGCCACCAAGGAGGATATCATCTCCACCCTGACCGACTAAGCGATCGTCACCGGCTTCCCCGAGAAGCAAGTCATTGTCACGACCGCCTCTGAGGAGATCTTTGTCATCACCCCCTTCGAGAGTGTCTTCTCCGAAACCGCCATTGAGAGTATCTTCTCCGCGCCAGCCCTTGATAAAGTCGCTACCAACGCCGCCATCGAGTACATCGTCGCCAGCTTCGCCCCAGATTTTGTCGTTGCCTTCGCCTCCCAAGAGAGTGTCGTCTCCACCCTGACCGACTAAGCGATCGTCACCGGCTTCCCCGAGAAGCAAGTCATTGTCGCGATTGCCTTTAAGTAGGTCGTTTCCATCCCCCCCCTCGAGAGTATCTTCTCCGAAACCGCCATTGAGGGTGTCTTCTCCGCGCCAGCCTTTGAGTAAGTCGTTACCGCCATCGCCATTAAGTAAATCGTCGCCAGCTTCGCCCCAGAGTTTGTCGTTTCCATCGCCACCATTGAGAGTGTCATCTCCCCCCTGACCGACTAAGCGATCGTCTCCGTCTTGACCGAAGAGTAGGTCATCGTTGCGATTGCCTTTGAGGAGGTCGTCTCCGGCTTCACCCCAGAGAGTATCTTCTCCAGCGCCACCATCAAGAGTATCGTCTCCACCTTGACCGACTAAGCGATCGTCTCCATCTTGACCTCTGAGTACGTCATTGTTGCGACCGCCTTTGAGGAGGTCGTCTCCGGCTTCACCCCAAAGAGTATCTTCGCCAAAACCACCATCAAGGGTGTCGTCTCCTGCCTGACCGACTAATGCGTCGTCTCCATCTAGTCCATTGATTAAGTCGTCGCCGGCTTTACCTCTAATAGTGTCATTATCATTGGTGCCGTTGAGAGTGTCATTTCCGTTGGTGGCGTTTTGTGGAGTACTCATTGTGATTCTCTTTAATGTGTAATGTATGTGGAAGTTGTCAAATGTGTCTATGGGAAAAAATTTACGAACCTATGAGTGAGTTCGTTAGATACACCAGTTTTTTCAAAAATATAGTGGGGAATGACTTGTCAACTTCCCCGATCGATTGATTGGTAAGGGGTCTCTCCTAAGAGTTCAAACGATTTACAAAAAATCGTGACCAATACCCGTTGGGTTTCTGGAGACTTCCCCTAAACACTTTAATAGTAGATAAAGCGTTTAACTTTCGATGCTAAAACCACTCAAATCCTAGATATAGTTAGTTGAGATGGGATTCTTTTGCCGAACTTGATTATCATTATTCGCACACTCGATAATTTAATGCTAGAGAATTGAAGCGAACTTCTTACAAAGATTATAGAAAAAAGCTGAGTGTGAATAAATCACAAAGTTACCCAAGAGCGCTCCTGCCTGGACTTTAGTTTCGTCAGTATACACACTGAATAAGAAGTCGATAATGTTAAGAATTAATATATTTAGATTGCTTTTTATGAAATTCCCTTGAGTTTTTCAAATTTTATCCAAAATTATACAGAAGTTGACCCTTTCTGACCTTGGTACATTCCGTAAATTTACTAAACGAGGGTCGATCGATTCGCCTCTAATGGCCCCTCAATACTTCTCCACTCCTATGGGTATCCCAGTGCTGCATCCACCCACACCGGCAATTACCGTTCCTTCGCCCGTTGGACTGAATCGGCGCTTTATAGAACCCATTCACTCACACCGCCAATTGCTGTTCCTTCGCGAGTGGTGTGTCCCATTCATTCTGCGGAACTGTCGGGTGAGTATTTTACAAGACAGAACCCACCCGATCGCCCTTCGCGCTTAGGGGAAGCAAAGCGAGTTAACCCTCAGAATTTCTGTGGCCGAGTACTAGAGAGGTCTAACCTTTACCCAAACAGCGTACTTGGCTCGACATCTGTTCCCATCAGGGCCGTTCCCTCGGCGATGAAGTTCCCAGATAAGCCGAGTGTGCTCACCCCCGCAGATGCACTCACCACGGAATTCGGACCGAAGATATTGCCGGTAATCGTCACCTGCGTTGCCTCGGCAATGGTCGTTCCCGTGGCGAATAGAAGCGATCCCGTGCCCTCTGTGGTGTAGCCGCTGACGGTATTATCGGTAATGCTCAGACTCATAAAATCCCCGTCGGTGAGGGTGATGCCGCCATCGGTGTTGGCGATTCCCGCCCCATCTGTCCCGGCGATGGTATTCCCCGTTACCGTGACGTTAGTAGACGTGGAACTGCTGCCAATTTCGATACCCGACCCCCCCGCAGCCGGGGTGTTGATAGTGTTATTTTCCAGGGTGACTCCCGTAACCGCATCGACGACAATTCCATCTACGGCGGCCCCGGCGGTTTCGAGGGTAATGGTATTATTGGCGATCGTTCCCGTCTCTAGGTTTCGAGCGCTAATGGCCGTTTCCGTCATGGCGCTGAAGACGTTATTTTGAATTGCTAGGTTCGATCCCGCCGCGTTGATGCCCGACCCCGTCAACTCCAGACCATCGATAGTGACATCGGTAACCCCAACGATCGCAACTCCCCCCGCGAGAATAGCCTCATCTCCTCGGCTTTCTCCTTCGACAGGGCCACCAACGTTGGGCCCGATGAGCTTCACCGGATTGTTGATATTTAGGGCTTCGCTGTAGGTTCCCGGTGCAATTCGGATCGTATCTTCTGCTTCCCCAGCGCTGGTATCGGTGCCGTTGCCAATCTCTGCATCTCCAATGGCTTGGCTGACTCGCGCGTAGACGCGGATGGTTCCGGCTTCGGGGTCTTGTCCGTCGGCCCCAGCATTTAGCGTCACGTCGAGGAAACTCACCCCTTCTGCATCCAGGGCCGTCGCACCCGCTTCGGTGAGGGAAAGCTGTCCCATTTCGTCGATGGTGAAGGCATTTTCTACCGCTGTCCCGGTACTATTTTCCACCGCCGTGATATTAAAACTAGTTGCCCCACTGGCTGTAATTTCCCCAATAACCCCAGGGGTATCGGCAACTAAAAGTTCTGCACCTTGGAGGCGTGGGGCGGTACTGTCGCCGCCGCTGCCGCCACCGGCATCTCCACCACCGGGTAAATCTGTGGGGACGTTGAAACTTTCGACGGTAATAGTTGTTGCGGGAACTCCGACGAGAACGGCCAATAATTGTCCTTCAGTGGTACTGATAATCGTATCGTTGATATTGAAGCCCGTTCCTTGAGCAATATCGAGATTCTCGAATTGCAAGCCACTGCCCAATTGTAAGAAGTCTTCGTTGGCTCTATAGTCGGTAATGATGTCCGCGCTGCCGATGTCAGAAATAATCACGAAGACATCGCCACCCAGTTCCCCAGTGAGGGTATCGTTACCCAAGTCACCGAGAAGTCGATCGTTACCATCGCCGCCGAAAATCAAATCTTGTCCCTCGCCCCCTTGCAAGGTATCGGAACCCTGACCGCCGCCAATAATGTCGTTTCCCAGGTCGCCAAAGACGGAATCGTCGCCGATATTTCCAGCAACGAAATCATCTCCTTGGCCGCCAAACATCGTATCGTTTCCCTGACCGCCAAATAGGACATCTACTCCACCATTTCCAAAAACCGTGTCATCCCCTTGATTGCCAAACATCGTATCGTTTCCCAGGTCGCCGAAAAGTAGATCGTTCTCGGCTTCTCCCATTGCCATATCGTCACCTTGTCCGGCAAATAAGGAGTCATCTCCATCCCCGCCAACTAAGAAATCATTTCCAGCATTGCCGAAGAGAAGATCGTTTCCCGCCTCCCCGGCAATATTATCGTCATCGGCTTCTCCAGCGACGGTATCATCTCCCTGTCCGCCAAATAGGATATCAATTCCCGCACCCCCAAAAATCAAATCTCCATCGGCATTTCCTGATAGAAAGTCATTCCCTTCTATGCCCACTAAAACATCAATTCCACCTAAAGCAATAACTGTATCATCCCCGATCGTTCCTGGGAAAAAATCAGCTTCTGGGGTGAGAATAGTGGTCATAGAGATGTCCTCCTAAAGTTTTTAGGTGAAAATACAGTTGACTGAGTTAAAAGGGAGCGGTACGTTCGGATATTCGATCGCCATGATGTAGCCTTGTTAACCATAAAAGAGACATTTATCGATCTCCCGTTCGATCGCCCCTCAAGATTTAGGTTGCTAAACTATTGATAGCACTTCAAGTATTGCCACCGAAATATTGATTTGTCGATCGAGATCGACCGATGGCGATTGATGGCTACAACGCTCAATAGTTGTAGCACAAAATTTGACAGGGTTCGCGAAAATCTCCCGTTACAGTTAGCTGGTTTACGATAAACTTCAGGCTGACGACCCCAAACAACCGAGGCAACATCGACTATGGCTCAACTTTCTTCAATTTCTACATTCGCTAACCCCATCAAATTTGGAACCGATGGTTGGCGCGGTACGATCGCCGCTGACTTTACCTTCGAGCGCGTGGTTCGCGTCGCTCCGATTGCGGTGCGGGTGCTTGCCCAAATGTATGGCGATACCGGCAGCAATACCGTAATTGTCGGGTACGATCGCCGCTTCATGGCCGAAGATTTTGCCCGTGTCGCCGCCGAAGCTATTCAAAGAGCGGGTTTTGACGTGTTGCTATCGAGCAGTTACGCCTCCACTCCAGCATTTAGTTGGGCGGCCCACCACCGTCAAGCTTTGGGGGCGATCGTGATGACGGCCAGCCACAACCCCGCCCAGTATTTGGGACTAAAAGTCAAGGGGGCTTTTGGCGGTTCGGTGTCTCCAGACGTGACGAAGAAAATTGAAGCTCAACTCGATGCAGAAACCGACCTCATTGCCGAGAAACCCGGTTCTTTGGAAATGTTCGACCCTTGGCCGGAGTTCTGTGCGGATTTGCGAACGAAAGTGGATATCGAGGCGATTCGAGGGGCGATTTCTGAGGGAAAACTGAGTGTCTTTGCCGATGTGATGCACGGTGCGGCTGCTGGTGGGTTGGAGCAAATCCTCGAAACATCGATTGGCGAAATTAACAGCGATCGCGATCCCCTCTTCGGTGGCGGCGCGCCGGAACCCCTGCCCCGTTATTTAGATGAATTGTTCGAGAAAACCCGCGATCGCAGCCGCAGCCACGGCGGATTAGTGGTGGGGTTAGTATTTGATGGCGATGGCGATCGAATTGCCGCCACAGACGGCGAGGGTAACTTCCTCAGCTCTCAGATTTTGATTCCGATTCTGATCGAACATTTATCCGAGCGACGGGGGTTTAAAGGGGAACTCGTTAAAACTGTCAGCGGCTCGGATTTGATGCCTCGGGTTGCCAAGCTCTACGATTTACCAGTGTTTGAAACGCCGGTGGGTTATAAGTATATTGCCGATCGAATGCTCTCCTCGGATGTGTTGCTCGGCGGGGAAGAATCCGGCGGCATCGGTTACAACACCCATATTCCCGAGCGGGATGCTCTCCTCTCGGCGCTGTACGTCCTCGAAGCCGTTGTCAAATCCGGGCAAGATTTGAGCGTTTTGTATCGGCAATTGCAGGAAAAAACGGGATTTACCTCGGCTTACGATCGCATCGATTTACCCTTGGCGAATATGGACGTGCGGGCGAAATTGCTCGATCGGTTGCAGACTCAACCGGTGGTGGAAGTCGCTGGAGAATCGGTGACGAAGTGTTCCACTGAAGATGGTTACAAATTCCGCCTCGCTAATGATAGTTGGCTGCTGATTCGGTTTAGCGGTACGGAACCGGTGTTGCGTCTATATTCTGAAGCACCCACTATCGAGTGCGTCCGGAAAAACTTAGCCTGGGCGAAAGATTGGGCGACTCGTTAAACGCAAGTGGAGGGGAATTGGGGAGATGACGAACTCCGAATATTTGGCGTTGACTTTCTTTCTCGATCTCCTCTGGCCGAAATCAAAGGGAAAAGTAGTTTAGAACGATTCTGGCTAATGAAGTTGTTTTTCTTAGCCAGAATTGGATTGTAGCCAGTTTAGTAAGTCCTCACGGGTATTAAAATCCCAAATTGCCGCTCCCAAAGCGTCGAGTTGCTGGGAACTTAGAGCTTCAACCAAGGCGATCGCATCTTGGGAAAGTTCTCCAAAACGGCGCTCCAACTGTCGTATCAGTAAGCTCCTTTCCCCTTCGATTCTCCCCTCTTCTCGACCCTCTTCTCGACCTTCCCTTTTCGCAAAACTCAAGGCACCTCGCCTATCTTCCAAGAAGATTTCCTGTTTGCGAATCTTTTCCAAGTCTTCCACGCTTAAACTCGCCCGATCGGCAATATTTAATGCTTTTTCAAGCTGAGGAATTTCCCGCATCGTATCGGGAATGACCTCTAAACTGGGAGCTTCTTTAATAAAGTAAATCCACTTTTCGACGATATTTTGCAAATCGTCTAGTTTCTTTTTGAACTTAGGTAGTTCCACAAATACCATTTTTAACTCATTTTCCTGATAGGAAAAATGCTCTTCCTCTTCTTGAAAGTAGAAACTCGTAATCACTTTCTGGGTTGAGGGAAACAGTTGAAAATCTGCGATCGTCAAAGCAATAACAGGATTGAGATCGAAATATCCCTGTCCGGATTTGAGTTGATTGCCATAGGTTTTGCACAAGTTATAGACGATGCGCTTTTGGAAAGCCTCCACGTTCCAGAGTTGCATCTCGACAATAACTGTGGTTCCATCATTTAAAACTGCTTTGATATCCAGATACGTATCTTTCAACTCCACCACATCCCCAGCATTATAGGGGTCAATAATTTCTAAGTCCTGAATCACTGAATCCCCAGAGTAAATCATGGCATTCAGGAAAGAAATGAGAATATCTTTACTTTGAGCAGATCCAAAGATTTTCTTAAATGCAAAATCGGTTTTAGGACTGATAAACTGCATGGCTTATAGTAGTTTATACTGGTAAATTTATGATTTTTTCTAAATTTAAAGCGAAGAATAAAAAATATTTAGAATAATAGCTTTTAATATAGCATTTCTGGTGCGAGTGAGGTCAAAATCATAGAAGGCTAGATTTCGCCGCTCCTCTTGCGATCGATGAGATTTAGAAAGATGTGCTCTCGAGCTTGACTTCTTCAAAGGCAATAACCATTATCCACCTTAGATATCTGGTAATTTGAGATTACATTCCCGCAAACAACCTTCTTACTTCATATGCGATTTGTTCGAGTTGTCCAGCTTCTACTTTTACATTAAACTTTACAGATGCAGACCAGCATTCGGGAGCATTACGTTCTACCAACGTGCCTGCGATCGAAATATGTCCTAATTTATCTGAAGTGCACGAGAGACTAAAATCATCTTCAGTCGCACCCCAAGTTTTTACGCCTTCCCAACCTTGCCAGTTTTCAGCCATTTCCAAAAATAAATGAGTTAACCGATCGTAGTCTCCGGTATAAACCCAAACTGGTTGTGATGCATTCATTGAGAAGCTCGAAAATGCGACGGTAAAGTATTCATGTTCGACATCTGAAAATTCTAGCTTCGAGCTTGTGTTTGCAGACTTAATGGTTACCTTGTTCATTCAGCTCTAAATGGTGAAACACTTGTCAGAGCGAGAGTTCTGCAAAGCTTTGTCAACTTCGACTGAAAATGGTTGAATCCGTGTTTGTCGAATCCACTTAAAATACCCAGCCCACAAATCCTCCCAGTATCAACCCAACCCCCGCTACACTTGCCATCACTCGTAC
>NZ_JADEXN010000068.1 GCF_015207075.1 Zarconia navalis LEGE 11467 | reverse complement strand
GGTGAGTTGGGCGACGCGGTGGAATTGGGCGGGAGTAACCGGGGCGATGGTTACCTGCAAGTTCAACCGCACCAGGAAATCATCGAAGGTGGGAACGGCGGCGCGGAAGGCTTCCCGTTGCAGGTTTTGCTGGTAGAACTGGGCGCGCTTGGCATCCTCTTGGGTGCGTCCGGTGCGATCGAACGCCCAGGTATGGGTTAGGAATTGGGGAATACGATCGGTTTGAGTTGGCAGTTCCAAGGTCAGTACCTCCGGACAGTTGGCTTGAACTTCGGCACATTCGATCGGGTTGTCGTCGATGAAGATGAAACTATCGAGACCCAAGTTCAACTCGGTAGCGAGGGCTTTGAGGTTCTCGGATTTGGGTTGCCAGTTAATTTTGGCCGCGACGATTCGATCGCGGGTTAGGGGCATATCGGAACGGCGATCGAAAACCGCCCACACATCCGCCTCGACGTTCTTGCTGCACAAACACAGCAGCATCCCGGCATCGGCGCAGTTCACCATAAATTCTTGCAACGCCCGATACTCGGCATCGATGGCAACTCCATCCGCGCCATCCTCGCCGCAAACCCCTTTCCACAGGGTATTGTCGCAATCGAGAACCACCACTTTGTAGGGGGCGCTTTGCAAGGTGTGGATTTTCCGGGAGATCGCCGTTCCCAAGGCGGTGAAGAAGGCGGGGGTATAGGGAACCCGACCGAATTCGTCTCCGCGATCGTCGTAGTAATCCTCGACGGGATACATCCGATTCACCTCGGCGGATTTGAGTAAAGACGCACCGCTAACCCCGGCCAAACGCTGGGCTAACCGCTCTTCCATCCGCTGGAAAAACTCACGATCCGCGTCGGGAGTGGGGGGACAAACGCACACCAAATGGGGGGCTTTCGATCGCCCCGTTGCCGCACTCAGAGCATCGGCAAACTCGTCTACCGTCTGCTCGATTTTCGCCAAATCCGTGCCATCGCCTACCGCTGCTTGACCGGGACGAGTGGCGTAGATATTGTACAATCCCGAACCGTGAAGCAATGTTTCTTCGTCGATGTGCAGGTGGAATCCTTTGTCGATCAGGAGTTGCTTCACTTCGGCGATAATATGTCCTTCGCGATCGTGAACTTCCACCACCATTTGCTGAATCATTGACCAGTGCCGCGCTTCAATCCCTTGCAACACCGGCAGTTCGCTTTTCTCGGCATCCAGCTTCAACAAGTCGATGCGATCGATACCTTCTGCGTCGATGACATCAGACAGGCTGCGCAACTGGGCTTGATAGGTTTCCACATCCAACCGCCCGGCCATCAATTCGTCCGCCCAGGCTTCGAGTTCTTCCCCTTCCAAGGCGTTGTATTTACCCAACATATTCAGCACCACCGCCCGAATCGCCTGTTCGTCATCGTGGCTGTCGGCGAAGAAGCCGGAAAACACGGAGGAGTTGGGATAGAAGGTGAAGGTTTCGGTACGATTGCGATCGGCTAACCCGCAGTTGAAGGCTTTCGCACCTTTGCAATAGAGGGCGATATTGCTTTGCAACCGCTCGAAGGTGTGTGGGGCGGGTTCAAAGGCGTAGATGCGGGCGTTGGGGGCTTGCCGTTGGACGAAGAGACCGAACAAGCCGATATTCGCGCCGATGTCGATGACGCAGGCATCATCTTTTAGGGTAATGCCATTTCGCAAATAGGCCCTGTCGAGGAAAATCTCTTTATATAAGTAGTCGGTTTCGTAGCGATTCAGATGGGCGATTTCCAAACCGTCGGCGAGAGTATGCCGGGGCTGATTCCCAAACACTTCGGCTTTGCGCGCTTCATCCACTTTGGGCAGCGAAGGGCGATCGGGTCGTCCCCAATCTTCCAGACGCAACAACACCAGGTTCGTGCCATCTGTATTTTGGTTGAGAACGCTACCGGGATCGAGCAATGCTTGGAATACCTGATTGTAAGGTGCAAACTGAATCTCGGCGGGGCGATCGAGTTCGTTGCTCCAAAATACTAAAGGTTTCTCTACCGGCTCTGCGGTAAAGGTAGCCGTCACGGCTATGGTAGATGTTGGAGAACGATTGAGGCTCTTTCCATTCACCCGTTCGATAAATACGCCTACCATTTCGACAGCCACTTCACCGCGATCGTCGAACAGGCAAATATCGGCCACCAACCTTTGCGGATTCGCTTCTGTGGTGGGACGGATACGGGCATGACTCCACAGGCGCGCCGGTAAGGAACGGTAGCAACTAAAGCGTTCGATACCTACGGGGAGATAGGTTACCCCCTGCAAAGATTCTGGCAGCGCAGCCCAAAGTACTTGGAAAGCAGTATCGATTAAAATTGGATGCGCTAAATAACTTTCAATATTTAATATCGCTGCTTCTTGTAGTTGAACCCGCGCTAGGGCTTCCCCGTCTTGCGCCCAAAGTTCTTCAATAACCTGAAAACTCGTACCGTAGTCGATGCCCCGTTCGCGACAGCCGTTGTAATAGTCTGAAATGGAGGCGGACTCTAAGGTTTGGGCTTGTTGCGCTAAATTCGTTGCCGGGGGAATTGTTCCCGTTGGGGTTAGCTTGCCGGAGGTGTGGAGTTTCCCATCATTCCCACTCGTGATTTTAAAGGATGCAGTGTCAGTTCCCTGGGGGGTGCAATGGAGGCGAACGGTCTGTGTTTCTTCTTCCGATAGCATCAAGGCTTGATGAATAACGAAATCTTCGATGGTTTGCCCCAGATTAGATGTATCGCGAGAAAATACGGAGGTTCCGGCGGCTAAAGCCATTTCCAGATAAGCGGCGGCTGGGAAAATTGCGGAGTTGTAAACGCAATGGTGAGCAAGAAATGCTGGGGAATTGACCCGAACTTTGGATTCAAATTGATGGTTACCCTGATGAGCCTGTAAACTCGCGCCCAGTAAGGGATGCTGACTCGGACGGGCAGAGATGGGGGAAATTCGATCTATTGCAAGAGTCATAATGATTGATGCGTTACTGTTGATTTCAATATTGGGTTAAGACATTTATGATGAAGCGAAGTCTCTTAATTTGGCGTTGTTTCTCCGATTTATAGGTTTAAGGAATTCGAGATTTATGCATTTTTCCCACAAAGCCGAGTGGGTGTTGTTTTAGTTCTCGGAGGTAAGCAAGAGTTTTACGCAGATTTTCTTGAAATTTATATTTTGTAACAAAGAAAATACGGAGAGTGTTTCTAAAAACTTTTGCTTCAATCGTGCAGCACGAACAGTTAGAAAGCGGTCATCATACCGCCTCTAAAAAAAGTAAAAGTAACGACTTGTTCGGATGACTTAAGCTCTGAAAACAAAGCGACAGGTCGATTCGAGTGATTCTAATTAAGAGAATCGAATCGATAACGATCGATGATTCGATCGCCTTTTAAAGAAGAGTCAAATAAAACAAATTCGCTTGTCGATCGCAATTGAAGTTCGATCGATTTATGAATTCGACCGAAACATTAATATTGAGGTCAGTCTTGCACAATTTTGGCTACTTTGAAGACTTGTTACTTTTACCTCGGATGCCTGGGAATTCAATTGTTAGGTCAGTCAATTCACTCGCACCTGACAGTTTGAACGTCCTCAGTTTTTGTTTGTTTGCACTCAGAAAACTTAAATCTTAATAGTCCAGATAACCGAATGGATTCGATCGGCTTCGATCTGTTTGGATGATAACGAATTGACTGGCTGCTGTGTCGTGATGGCTTGTGCGATTGGCTGCTTGTATCTCGATTAAAATGTTATGATTTCGAGATTTTCAAAAGAGTTAAATCACTCTTTTTTGATGTCAACCAATTCGAGCGCTCGTTGGAAATGATTTACCGAGTCGCTTTATCCCGAAACTAGATAGAAACCGTACGTTGTTTTAATCTGTTTTGACTCAGTCGGCTTCTGTCGAGCTTACATTTCCCAACGGTCAATTGAAAAATTTTAAAAAGTAAACAAAACATGATGATGACACCCAGATGAACACTAAATATCTGACGATTTGGGTTGGTTAATTTTTACTTTGATATCGTGTCTTTTTATTTTTTAAGTCAAACTTCGATCGCAAATAACCATCTCAAGGAAAACGACACGACCCGTAGTCTTTAACGCTGTCAGATATACACCCATTTATACCACTTTTTTTTTGAAACTCAAGGGTTTATCGATAGCTTCATTGAAAGTTTACTTTCGATCGAGCAAATTTAAAAATACGCAGCCATTCAAGGCAATCGATGGTCATATTGAGTCTCCCATCTCAGTATTTATTGGGAACCCAACGAGTGCGTAAAGATGAGTTCTGTAAAATCACAGGAGTCAATATGCGCAAAAGTACGGATATTATATAAAATTTTGGTAAATTTCTTAGAAAGTCCAAGATTGGCTCAACTTTCAAGCTAAGAGCGGTAGGAGTCCTCTCAAGGGCAAAACTCTTTCAATATTGCTGTTTGAGAGAATTTACATCCTAACTCCAGCAGTATGCAAGTTCGAAGCGTGCGACCGAATGCAACTTACAGCGGTTTTCACAATGGTACACTCCAGCAACAACGGGGTAGTGCCCCTGTGCCAGTGGTGTCAAAGACGCACAATTTTGTCGATCGTCAAGTGTCCTTCTCAAGGGAGCCAACCCTCGATTCGTGGTGACTAATCTGATAATGCCGCCCCAAGAACTTTATGACGACTTTTACGTTCAACGCGGAGCCGATGAGGAAAGCATTACACAAGACTTCAGTATTGTGTAATGCTTTTCTTTATTTAGGATTGTGAGCGACAACCTCAAGCCTTACTTATCGGAATGTTCCTTTTTTAAATATAGTTTTAGCTTGTTGATGATATTCTTTAGCACGCTCGATCGCATCTGTATAGTTCGGGATTTCCTCATCGAGCGAAGCATGAGCAATCCCCTTGCGAATCTGATTAACCTGACGGAAAATTCGAGCCAATTCTGTATTGTAATGCTCCTGAAAAAGCAAATCTTTCATCTCATATCTATCGTCTCTAAACCTTATATCTTTTCCATTCAGTTCGCAAACATAGGTAATAATTGCCTCTGTTAAAGTAATATACCCCGTAGCATAACGCTTGTTCTCAAAATACCACCCTGCCAGCCTTAGCTGAAAATCTGATTCTCGTTCGTTTCGACGCGAAAATTGTTGTGTGAATTTTTCCAGAATCGTTCTTAAATATTTAAACGGACTACTCATCCCTCGGGTTCTCAACGAGGCATTTAGATCGCTACTGCGCTGCCGAATCGTTGGCAGATAATTGATATTTATCGCTTCTGACAGCCTGTTGATATCATCGGCAAGTTTCGTCTCCCCTTGTTCTTTCAGCAATTGAGAAATTAAGTAACCATTGCCAAAATTTTTCAAGCTATATGCACCTTTAATCCATTGAGTTAGATCGAAAAGCGATTGTAGGTTTACCACGGGTGCGTACCCGAGTTCGCTTCTAACATCTAGCATTCCATAGAAAACGCCTTTAATTTTAATCTTCTTCTCCTGTTCGAGGTCATTTAAAAAGATAAGGACGAGTAATAAAAAGACGGATAGCGATCGAAAAGAATGAGTAATATCGATATACAGCTCATCTCCTTCTTGGAGGTCATCGACAATGTTCAGAATGCGATCGAGATTTTCTTGGAGTTCGGCTTCATTGAGTCCATATTTAATTAGAAGACATTTCGAGCGATCGCCCAAAACTTTTTCTACCGGAGTCAAGTCAAGAGAATCCAAAGAACTATTGCGATCGAGTTTTTCTATCTGCTCCGCCAACTTCATCCACTCTTCATTTTTAGAATCGCTGTCATTCTCTTGATGAAAAACTTCATAAACGCGCTCCCACATAGACTTAACTGTACCAATCAAGATAATACTGTCTATTTCTAAATGCTTGTGAAGTACAGAAGCAATAAAGTTTTCTTCATACTCTCGACCATCATTCATACGGTATTTTGCTTTCAGATAGTCTCGTTCAGAAGCATTCTGGCGATCCAGGGGACCTGCACCTAAAGAAGAAATGAGAATTTTAGCCATTATTAAACCTGCCTATTCTTGAACGAGATGAGCTTTTTCCTCATCTTCCTTCTGAAAAAAGAGAATTTCACAGAGCCAGAGATAGCGCGATAACCGATCTCCACAAACTCTAGCTCTGTTGCCATGAGTCAGACCCAATTCCGTTAGAGATCGTCCCCCCAAAGTCGTTGAAACCCTCGCGGTTCCGACTCCAAAAACTCTAAAAATGCATCCGACTCCCGCGTGCCATTGGGGAAAAATGTCAGCAATTCCAGAAACTGGCGTGTCTTCTTCGGTTGCGGTCTATTTGGATTGTCGGGGTTTCTCACCAGTCGCACCACCGGGAACATCCGATGCCACAAGCGACCCACTAGACTGACTTCTCGACTCACCTCCCCTGTTACCGAGGTTTTGTAAATCGATCCTTTCGGAATTCTCGCCTCTCGAATCGCCCGTCGATAGGGGCCGTGGAACCAGGCGATGGCTTCGCTATCCTCGTCATCTTCGGCCAAGCGTCCCCAAACTGCTACTTTGTCCGGATGCCATGCTTCCCGCCATTGGGTGGCGTATCGGTTGGTTGCCCTCACCCCTTGCAGTTGCATCCAGGCTCTGGCCGTCTCTCGCGTTTCATCGATAAATGGTGTGACTCGATCTAACTTGCGAACCCGGCTGTCGTTGAGCAGCGAGACACCCGTCCACTGCCAGTGACAGCCAATTAGGGCTTTCGATCGAGTTCCCTCATAATATTCCGGATAGAAAATGCGATGGTCTACTCGCCGCCAGGACTTGCCAAAACCACCCAAGAGCATGGCAAACCGCGTCAAGTTTTTCAACAACTTCGTTAGTGCTTCGTGCTGCAGGGGGGGTAACTCCCGCGTCAGCAGCCAGTTGAGTTGTCCTTCCACCTGGTAGGCGGGAACAGCGTAGGAACGGTCTCCGTACTCATTTATCTGCAAATGGGTGTCGCGAAAATTCATCGCCAGCAACCCCACCGTTCCGCTGCCTTTAACACCACCAAATAGAGTTTGTACCAATTCATCTGCCTTGTCTGCCTCGCACAAGCCGCCGAAAATCCGCAACGCATGACCCCGAATGGAGGCACGGAACAGATTGGGACGAAACTCCCCCTCGCCATCCAATAACTTCGGCGCGGCCCCCTGTCCTTTGAGATAGCAGCGATACAACTGTTGACCCTGGAGTTCGTTGGGTTGTCCGTATCCGGCGCAGACGCGACAGCCCAATCCTCGTTCGATCGCCTGTTCCCACAGTTCCCACACTTCAGTCCAGTCTGTTTGCTCCGGTTTGGTGCTAGAAATGCCGAATCGGAGGGTGGGTTTGTAGAGGGAAATCAGGGCAAACGCACCGCCTTTTTTACGATCGGACTTCACCTGCCAATCTTGCTGGGGATGGACGATATCGACTAATCCTTCCTGCCAGCGATCGTCGGTGGGATAGCCCCCGTGGAATCGGAGGAGACCCGGCTCGAAGTCGCCGCCAGAGAGTTTTTTACCGCAGTAGCGATCGGCTTGTTCGGGAGTGCAAACCCGGCGAAACACCCCTTTCATGCTGCTGCCGGGGTAGTAGGGCAGTCCGAACGCACCGATAACCGGGCGGATGATGCCATCGTCTTGACCGCCGTTGGTGACGAAGCGCCAACTGAGGGTATAGGTTTTGGTGCGGACGTTTTTAGGTCGATCGGTTTGGGTGGCGGCTTGAGGTACGGGGTGGGCGCGATCGATCCATTCGTCCGTCCAGCGTTCGACATCCGACTCGTCATTGCGGGTAATCCGCTGTAACTGGCAACGTCCATCTGTTTGCGCCCGAAACATCATCGGCACTTTTTTTGCGGCATCGGAAATTTCAGTCATAGCAATGTTGTTTGTATCGATCGATTGAATGTTTACTTCACCAGCGATCGCTAGCTCAAATGAGGTCTTGAGGACGAACGATGATGAGGTTGGGGGCGATCGTGAAGTCCTTGGGATTGAACGTCAACAGGTGGGTAATTTGATGTGCGAGCATCACGGCGATGAGGCGAACGTCATGAGTCCGTTTTCCCATAACTTTGCCAGTTGCGACCAAGTTCAGCCAGTTGGGGAAAATTTGCGCGGACTCTTCGAGGAGGGGAAACTGACCTAAAAGTGTCTCAACAATACCCCGCGTTCGATCGACACTCCATCCCAAACCATTGACCTCAACCGGGCGTGTGGCCACAACCCAAAACTCAATGAGAACTTGGGCCGTCAGTACGCACTCATCTCCCCTTTCAAGGAGTTTAGATACGGCTTCCACCGCTAGGTTGTGGTTAGGAGAAGCAGAATCGTAGGCTCGCAGGAGAATATTTGTATCGAGTAAATATTGGGTCATGCGTCATAAATACTGTCGCGACGGAGTGCTGCGTCGGGCAAATTGGGGCTGGCAGTTCCGCGTGGGGCGACAGATTCGCACCACCTTGCCGCGCGCTGTGCGGGTGTTGCCGTTTGCCAAAAAGGAATATTGACTCGTGTGGTGGCGAACTCGACGAATGCAATAAAATTGGCAACTTGTTTTAATTGCTCTTCGTTCAACTTATCTAATTCTTGTTTCAGACTTTCTTTAAGTGTCATCATGTTGTCTCTTGAGAGATTGTTAGAGGACTATAGAAAATGACAGTGTGTTATGGATACGTTCGACTTCAATCTTATGCTTCTCGTTCTCCTTTATATCGCTGCGTCCACCACACTAAACAATCGCAAAGTTGCGTCAGCACCGCCATCGCCACCCGCTGGTCTTCCAAACTCACCTGCCACAGTTTCTCGGCCATCCTCTTCACCTTGTCGGTTTCGTTCGCCCGCACCGGATCGTTGGGAATTGTTACCCCCGCATCCTTCATCAGTTGCACCAAAACGTCCCAGGTTTCTTTCCAATATTCGGACTTATCCGCTTCCTTTGCTTGCAAGCGCAGGTGTTCGCCCCAGAACCGTTCGAGTCCGTAGACGACAGCCTCGCGCATTTTAAAGGCTTGATTGAGGGATTGGCGATCGCGCTCTTTGGCATCCAATACCAATTTTTGAGCCGATCGATCCAAGCCGTAATACGTCCATCCCATAACTTCTGTCTCCTTATTTGTATCGATAAACTTCCTTGTTTTAGGCTGCAACTTCTTTTTCGGCTCGATCGGCTTGCTCGGCTTTTTTGGTAAAGTATTCTCCTGCCAAGGTGACGCGGCAGCGACCGAAACCGATCGATTCCAAACCGCCGAAATATAGTTCTTCTGTGAGGGTTTCAAAAGGTTGCCATCCTTTTTCTTTAAGGGCGATGGGAAACACCAAAACGCTTCCCTCGGGCAGTGCCTCTACGTCGAAAAACGCCCCCTGTTTAGCTTTCTTTTGGTTGGCTTCGAGGGACACCCGACTCTGGCGGTAAAGGGCCATATCGTGAAGCATGGAAATATCGTTATCGGCAACCACTACCAGATTCTCTGCCGATAAATCCGCACCCGTGGGAATCCAGGGGGAAAGGTCTACTTTGTGTTCGATCTCCAAAAAGCCTAAATTAAAAAACAACACGGTTTGGTTGTTGCCGACATTGCGCCCCCGCAGAGAAGGAGACGCGGTGTAGGGGTCGGGAACCTCTGCTTCAATCTTGGAAATTTGCTTGTAGCGTTTGAGTAGGCGGGGGCAAGTCACCCACACCACCGGTTGCCCCGGACAGAAGACGGGCAGCCACACCAACGAGGCGTACTCGAACTTGACCTTGGCTTCCGTCGTCCCGCCATCGGTTTGTCCGGAAACCGCTTCGTGTCCGTACCAGTTGGCTTCGTCTAAGTCGGGTTGAGCGCGCATATCCGCCCGGAACCGCCCGCGAATCGAGCTACCCGGAACCATTCCCGTTTGGGTAAATTGGTCGCGGAAAATCAGGTTGAGATTTCCCGTTTCTTCCCCGGCACTGGCTCCAACGTGCAGAGGGGCGAGGGTTTCGATAATTGCGTAGGCTTTGTGATACATCGGTGTAATTTATTCGCGTAGTTTATTCGACAACAAAAATATTCGAGAATAGGGAACGGGGAATAGTAAAGATGTCCTAATGTGTGTGCGTCGTGCGCTAAATGAAGGTACTCACTAATTTAACGGAGGGCAAGAAGAGGGGGTTTCCAGAATTTGGAATCAAACCTCAATTTTTCTTCCTCGATTCTGCGATCGCAGTTCCCATCGGCAGCGATAACCCGCATCCAAACCGCTTGTAGGATATCCCTTCTTTCGGGAACCACTCATCGGGCCAATCCTCCCAACAGTTCAGCTCGTCTTTCAACACGTATACCGTCCCCGGTGGAACTGCATACCGCCCACGTGACAGGCGTTTGGGAGCGCCCGGACGAGGATCGTTGCTATTTCCCAGGCGGTAACGATAGGGCGTGGGACGCTGGGTGAGGAGGGCTTCGATCGCATTACCCGGCCAGCCGAGATTGTCATTCTCATCGCACTCGGGGGCGCGTAAAGAGCGGCGATTCGACCCCCACACGGCGGGGGTTATGGTGGCAAAACTGCGTCCTAATGGGACGGATAGCAGGGTTTGCAGAACGCCTCCTATTTCTTCGCAGCGCAGATCGACTAAATGTCCCTCACCACCAAACCGGTAGCAACCATTAGGAATTTTAGTATTCGAGAGATAGACCAAACAGCAGTCTGGATCGAGCTGAACGCCATTTTCGAGGAACAAGCTGCCGCGATCGTTCTCTTCATCCTCTTGGGGGTCTACCACCCGGCGTTCGTCTTCTTTCAGGCGGGGGTGCAGGTGCGGCACGAACTTCCAAGGTTCGCCACACACTTGCGGCCAGTCGGCAACTTGCCAATCCGTCACGATCGATTGCTTACCTTTAGGCGTGAGTTTTCGACTGGCCTGGAGACAAGCCCAACGCCAATCGGAAAAAGCGATTGCATTCCAATCTTCAATGTGAATCCAACTATTTTTAGCGAATTTACCGATCGGAGAATCATTACATTGGTTGAGCCATTTTTGACAATCGGGATGCCAAAATAGTTTTTGTTTGACCCGTCCGGTTTTAATTTTTGGGATCTCTTCGCAATGGCGATCCCGATCCATATTGACGATGTAGTTGAATGGTGTGGGAACGAGAAAGTTCTGGGGATTGTCCCGTTTGGCCCAAAACGGTCCGGCAACCTGGAGTGGCTTCAGGTGTTCGTTGCGTTGTTCCTCGTTCGGGGTGCTGGCATTGGCATGAGCGGCAAACAAACCGGAGAGGGTAGCCGCAGACGGCGGAAAGCTCGTTCCGGAACGACCGACGAGGTTTTCTGGGGAGAGGAAGCGTCCCGCACTGCCGTAGAGCAAACCGAGGGGTTCGATAGTGATGACGTACTTAAAAGGCGGTCTGTTTATCTGAGACATTCGGGTTTCTGGAAATTTCTGGGTTTCTAGGCATTGCATAGGTGGAATCCGACTTTAGCCAGGTTGATAATCCAATTGCTGAGGGCGCAGTTGACTTCTTCTAGAGATAATTTGCTATTTCCAGCAATGCCAACTTGCTCCCTTTTCCGGTCTCGATCTTCGAGACGACATCGATCCCATAAATGAGAACTCAGAGAGGTTTGGAGATTGGGGAAATAGAGGTCGAATAATGCTAAAGCAACTTCGTGTTGTCCTTTGAAGGCACGACGGGATTCGAGAATGGCGACATCGTTATAGATGTGCGTCCAGTTTTTACCATTCTCCCGATCGCGATATCCTTCTAAAATCGGTTGCAGCAACCCCCAAGGACAAACCCATTCCAAATGGTTGCCGCTATTGAAGAGAATCCGCAATGCAAGGCGATCGCGACCGCTACTTTTTGCCGATTTCTCCGCTTCCCGGCAATGTTGCAACACGTCTCGTTGAGGGACTCCTGGTGCGGCCCAAATAAACCCGACACTGACGGTAATTGGTTGGCTGTGGTGTCGCCAGGTATCCATGCAGTCTTCGCGATCGTGCTTGAACCGATAAAACCACTCCAAACACTCACGAGTTGTCAGAACCGGTTGTCGGAATAACGCGATCGCCTCTTCTAGAGTGAGTCCCGCATGGGTTAAATGTTCTGTCAGTTCAGTATCCGATCGATGGCACTCTAGCCAGATTGCCAAGGTCTTGCGCAGATCGTCGGGTAGCTTTACGTCTTTGTGCAACCCTTTGGCAACAACCATATCTAATGCAGCGTTGTCTGATTCTGAGATTTCGCCTCGAAGTTGCGCTTGCAAATAACGCACTAAGGGTTTGAGATATTTGCGATCGGGAGGCGTTCGATAGAAAACACCGAGAAAATCATCTCCCCCAGCATAGATAATTTTGCCTTGACCCGATGGCAGACTGTCTTTGAGATAGTTTTCCCCCCATTCCATCATCTTACTGCTGAAGTAATGTAAGTCTTCGGCTTCCTTAGCTTCAGCTTGTCCTGGTTTTTTTAGGCTTTGGAGATAGTCTCCAGCTTTGTCACCGTCTCCCTGGAACCAACCCGTCCAGCGATTGTCGGGTTCGAGTTGCTGTTCTGATTTGCCGTTTTTCTGATTTTTCTTCTTAGATTTCAGGCGGTTGAGATCGCGGTAGGTACTTGGAACTTCTTTAAGTTCGATCGGAATTTGGGTGGCAATGGCTTCTAGGGTGACTAATCGCTTTACCAGTTCTGGAATACTTAGTTCTTCGTTGGGGGCAACGATCGCTTCTCCATATTCTTGATATTTTTCTTTTTTCTGTGCTTCAGAAAGTTTTGGGAAGTTTTCATTTGCAAATTTCACAAAACCTTCACCGTAGCGTTTAACAAGCTTTGGATATATTTCTGAAGGTTGATGGCTGTTAGCAACAATAAACAAAATATATTGCCAGCCTAACTTTTCAGAAAGAAATGAGTAAAAATCTTTGATTTCATCTTGTTTTATCTTGACATTCCATCTTGTCGAATCGATTGACTTCTCCTTTCGTTTCTCAGTCCACAAACCCATTCCTGGATAGGCGACACCATCAGCACCCGAAAGCGTCGAACTTTCCCCGATCCAATTCACCCCCGTCCACCCCCGCCATCGCTTAACTTCGTTGAGAGCTTCTCTGGCTTCGGTTACGTCCTTTCCCGTCGCCCAAAAGAACTCCCAGGCGTAATTCCGCCACAAATTCCAATGTTCCGTCCAAGGTAATTCTTTTTTAGAGGCTTGACTGCCTTGCCAAATTCCCAAATCTACCCAGTTTTGGTAGTGCGAATCGATCCAATTTTGACAATTATTTTCTACCCAAGTTTGACAGACATCTAGAACCTTTATCCAGGCTTCATTAACTGCTTTTTCTGCCTCATCTTTTGGAAAAGATTTATCTCCGACGATAATAATTTGATTTGGGGTTCCTTGGGTGACGTTAATTAGAGCTGGAGAGACGATCGGATCTTTTTTTACAGAATTCGGATAATCGTAATAATTCCGTGCCGCCTCACAGATGGATTTTGCTAGATACGAAAGCAGAAACGAACTGCCATATAAATCTCGTAACTTGCGCGATTTTTCGATAAATCCCTGCACGGGAGAAAACGTAATCGCTGTGTATATTTTTTCTTTTTCCGGTTCCGTCATAATTCGTTCGGATTAGCAAGTGATTTCACCATAACACCACGGTGGAAAGGGGGGTTTCTTGGGTGAGGATAAGATAGCTGATGAATGGATTTACAGCTAGAGTTTGAGGTTCTCTGGGGCGATCGCGGATTATCTTCCACTTTCGAGAGCGCTCCTTCCCTCCAAACATCGAAGCTGTTTCCCACTGCCCTGTTGTAACC
>NZ_JADEXN010000067.1 GCF_015207075.1 Zarconia navalis LEGE 11467 | reverse complement strand
GGAAACCAACGTCCCACGAGTAAAAAGCGTTCCCCCCGGATCGAATCCGATGAGCTTTAGCGGACTGCTTTCGCGATCGGCAGGTCTCCACCGGGCACCACCTAACATCAACGCTTCCGATCTAGCCACTCCCTCGACATCTTTAGCTTTGTTTGCGAGATCGTACAGGATCGGCTCGGTGAAATCGAAATGTACCATCCGATCGGATGCAACCCAAAGGTCTGCATCCGATCCCTCAATTAACAAAACCGTAGAGCGAGTAAACCCACTCAGAAGACCCGTTTGAATGGTCACCAAACTGACCGCAAACATAATGCCAGCTTGAGCGACTAGAAAGCGAGGAATATCTTCTAGTAAATTTTTACGAGCAATAGAAGTCATCTCAGTTTGGGGGATAGGGTTTGGGGTGTCAGGACAAGAAAGGGAAAGTCTCTGAGTTTGGAGGGAGTGGAGAGGCTATACCCCTTAAAACTTCCACCATTTTCTCCCGATCTTACAGCCGGTGCTTCACCCCATCTTCGGAGTCTGCTTTGATTCGCTCAAACCTCATCCATGGTGTTCGACTCTCCACGTTGCTGTTCCTCCACGAAATCTTGAATTTGGGTGCGGTATTCCCGGAGGGTCTCATCTACCCAAATCCGATCCTCGCTATTGGCAAAAATGTGTACCAACGGTTCTCCCGCATCGGGTAACACCAGCACCCAGTTATCGCTGTGGGGTTCGCACACTTTTACGCCGTCGATCAGTTCCACCTCGTCGCTGGAGTGGGTTTCGACCATATGACGCATCAGTGCCCCTTTCACCGTCCAGGGACAGCGAATTGTATGGTTGCGATGGTAGACGCGGGGGAGTTCGGCGCGAATTTGACCGAGCGATCGCCCTTGCAAAGACTCCATTTCAATCAGCTTGGCGCTCGAGAACATGGCATCGAAACCGGGATGGATTTGGGGGAAGATAAAGCCCATTTCCCCGCTTCCCCCCAATACCACGTCGGAGTTGTTATTGCAGGCTTCCATGAGGGCCGTGGGATTGGCTTTGGTGCGAATTACCGTGGCATCGTGGCGGCGAGCAATTTGTTCGATGGCACTGGAAGTATGCACCGGAACCACCACCGTTCCGCGCGGGTGGGCGGTCAAAATCATGTGAACCATCAAAGCGGTGAGCATTTCGCCCCGAATCGGCATCCCCGACTCGTCCACAACGATAAACTGCTCTCCATTTGCCGATACCTGGACCCCGAAGTTAGCGCGCAAGGCTTCGACCACTTGTCCCAACTGCGTTAGCAAATCTTCTCGTTCTCGGGCATCGAGGGCGAGTTGATTGAGACTGGCATTGAGAACCACCGCATCGCAACCGTAATCGGCCAGGAGGCGGGGCAGGACGGCCCCGGACACAGAATAGGCGTAGTCGATCACGATTTTAGAATTACTGTTGCGGATGGCTTCGACATTTAAATGTTTCTCAAACCCGATGCTGTAATTTTCCAGCATTTGGGTGGGGTAAACCATGTTGCCGATTTCGGAAATCTGCGCCCGCCGGATATCTTCTTTAAAGTAAGCCCCTTCTATTTTCTTTTCTTTGGCTTTTTTGATATTGATTCCTTTACCATCAAAAAATTCGATCAGCAAGCAATCGGGGCGATCGGGATTCATCCGAACGTGAATGCCGCCGGGAACTTCGAGGATGGGGGCGATGCTGCGAGAGACGGGAATGGCTGTGGCTTCCAAATTTTGCACGTTCACCCCGACGGACATCAAACCCGAAATCAGCGATCGGGTTACCATTCTCGAAATGCGACGCTGATCGCGAGAGACGATGACTCGATCGCCGAGTTTGAGGGTCGATCCGTAAGCGGCCCCGAGTTTGACGGCAAATTCCGGCGTAATATCGATATTCGCCAGACCGCTAACACCCCGCTGTCCGAAAAGATTGCGGTGGGCGGTTTTCCCCCAAATTAGGTTGATATTCAAGATCGCCCCCGACTCGATTCTTTTGCTCGGCCATACGCGCACGCCAGGGCTAATTTGGGCTTCTTCTCCCACCGTCGACAGCGCGCCCACCACGGCCCCTTCGAGGATTTTCGCCCGCCTGTCGACTCGGGTTCCTCGAGAAATCACACAGGCTTCGAGGTTGACTTCTTCGCCGACGATCGCCCCGTTCCAGACAATCGGGCGTTTTAAATTGGCATCGGCCCCCACTGAAACGTTATCGCCAATAACGGTTCCTCCTTCGATATTCACCCGAGGTCCGATCCGACAGTTATCGCCGATGGTGACTGGGGCTTCGATTTGAGCCGTGGCATCGATATATGTATTTTGACCCACCCGCACGCCGGGAGATTTTTCTTCGTAAGCAAAGTCCATTTTGACTTTGCCTTTGAGTCCGTCGTATTGGGCTTCGCGATAGGCTTCGAGGTGACCGACATCGCACCAATAGCCTTCGGCGATGTAGCCGTACATCGGCTCGCCTTTGTCGAGAAGTAGGGGGAATAAATCTTTAGAAAAGTCGCATTCTCGATCGCGCGGTAGGTATTCTAAGACTTCCGGTTCGAGGATATAGGTTCCGGTATTGACGGTATCGGAGAAAATTTCACTCGCGGATGGCTTTTCTAAAAACCGGACGATGCGCTGTTCTGCGTCGGTTATCACCACGCCAAACTCGACGGGATTGGGAATGTGGGCCAGAACCAGGGTGGCTTTCGAGCCTTTTTGCTTGTGAAATTCGATCGCCGCACTCAAGTCGAAATCCGTGATACTATCCCCACTAATGACAAGGAAGGTATCGTTGAGCAAGTCTTCGATATTTTTGACGCACCCTGCCGTGCCAAGGGGTTGATCTTCTTCGACTGCATAGGTCATTTGTACCCCGAAGTCTTTGCCATCGTGAAAATAGTCCCGCATGACATCGGGGAGGTAATGAACGGTGGCAATGACTTCTGTAATATGATGTCGCTTGAGTAGATTAACGATATGCTCGGCGATCGGACGATTGAGCACCGGAACCATGGGCTTGGGTAAATCGCAGGTGAGGGGTCTCAGCCGCGTTCCAGATCCACCAGCCATCAATACTGCTCGCATAATCTCTCCTTCGGGTACAACGCGATTGGGTTAGGAATTCTCTTCACTCAGAACATCTACGGTCTGTATGGGTGTGGGTTACCCCGATTTTCAGACCGACCTCTACAGGTCAATGTACCAGAGGGACTGCCTGGAAGTCTTTACCTTTCTTTAAATAGAATTGACATAAATTGTCCAAGACGGTGCTACTTACAGATCTTTTCGATCGCAATTTGTTGAAATCTGTCCGATCGATCTTTTTGCTGCGTCAGTCTCGTTCGCAAAATTATCTTAAATTAGAGCGAACCGAGAATCCCCCATCTTTATAAATAGGGAAGTGTCAACTCGCCAGATCGACCTGGAAAAATGTCAATTCTTTAAACAGTTTGGGGTGTGGTGCGTCGAGTGCGAGGTTGGGAGGATGTTGAGTCTCCCCGTCTGCCATTCAATTCATTCACAATTCGCCTTATTCCCTGCGGGCAAAATTAGTCTTCAACTCGATATCCAAATTGAGCCAAGCGCGTCCGGGACTGCCGCCATTTCGGCTGGATTTTAACAAATAACTCCAAGTAAATCTTACCGCTAATTAGTTTTTGCATTTGCCCGCGCGCCGCAGACCCGATCTGTTTGACCATGCTACCTCCCTTGCCGAGGATAATGCTTTTTTGGGAGCCGCGCTCGACATGAATCGAGGCAAAAATACGGGTGATATCGGAGTTTTCTTCAATTTTATCGATTTCGATCGCCACGGAATGGGGAACTTCCTGGCGCGTATGCAGCAAAATTTGCTCCCGAATCAATTCCCCCATAATGAAGCGTTCGGGTTGGTCGGTGACGAGATCTGGGGGATAGTAATAGGGACCTGGCTCTAAGCAATCGACGAGGGCTTTTTGCAAGATGTCGGTTCCCTCTCCGGTGAGGGCTGAAAATTTAATGCGCGGCCAATGGGAAGCCCCCAAATTCTCGTAACTGCGATCGATTTGGGCAACCTCGTCGGCAGGTTGCAAATCGAGTTTGTTCAGTCCCAAAATGACGGGGGTATGAAGATCTCGCAGCAAATCGGCAATATAGCGATCGCCCCCTCCTGCGGTTGTCGCACTATCGACCACTAGGACGATCGCATCGACAGAATGGATCGCAATTTGGGCATTTTTGACCAAAACTTTGCCCAATTGGTGATGGGGTTTGTGAATTCCGGGGGTATCGACAAAGATAATTTGGGCGTCGGGGGTGGTGAGAATCCCCCGCAGCCGATTGCGGGTGGTTTGAGCGATCGGCGAGGTAATGGCCACTTTCTGCCCCACCAGTTGGTTCATGAGGGTGGATTTTCCCACGTTCGGACGACCTATAATTCCCACGAAGCCAGATTTGTAATGGGGTGGGGGAGTGGGAATGAGGGCAATTTCAGATAAGTTAGACATCAATACCGCCAGATGCGATCGGGTTGCTTCAGCTTACCGAATTAGCAAGTTCGATGTCTACAATACTTGGAACAAACAATTAAGAATTGATTTGATTTTTAATTTCTACCAGATGTCTGTTGGGAATCGAGCATTGATTAAAGCCAGAATGACTCCCGTCGCTATTAGTACTCCAACTCCCAAAATACCGGCGAGAGGTTTGGCTGCAATTCCCGTTATCCAAGGGGGAACTTTATCTGTATAACGGGCGGATAAAACCGTATCGAAACTCGAAATTCCCCAGATCCAACCGGCATGAAGTCCGACAGCCAATCCCAAACTTCCACCATCACCGATTCGGGCGAGGGTCAGAACCATTCCCATCAACCACAATCCCGGTAATTGGGGTAGGGTTTCTTTAACTTCCCAAACTAGGTGAAGTAGAGCAAAAATCAAACTCACGATCGCTGCTGAGAGCCACACAGAATAATCTTGCCAGAATAAATCCAGCAAGATTCCTCGAAAGATAAATTCCTCAGTGCCACCAATCCACACCGCTAAACCCAAAATGGGGAGCAATGCAGGGACTAATACTCTCGGTAAAAACAGAGCCGAGTCTGAGTCGAGGTCATCGATCTTTTCCAATAAATGAGGAGAAAGTTTCCATTCAACCCAGCCCAACGATCGCTCGATGGAAAATAAAACTACCAGACCCGACACAGCGGCTAAAAACCCCACGTTTGCCTCTAGCCAAACGATCCATTTCCCGATGGAACCATAGCTCGAATAGGAGGCAAAACCCGCTGGCGATATTGCTAAAACGACCAGTGGTACGAGCAGGTACAGCGAAGCGAGTAGGGGTAGCTTTTGTTCCCATTTCAAAGGTTGAAACGGTCGCCACTGACTTTGAATCATCAAGGGAATGGCTAGGGGGAGCCAGAACCCCAACCACACCCCAAGAAATACCGCGACCTTAATGAATGCCGAGCGTTCTCCTTCAAGTAATCGAGCAACCGGGGAGAGTGGTATTAAAGTCTCCATAAAAGTTCTCAGAGCAACGAGCTAAACTTTGCCGGGCATGACATTCGTTTTTAGAGATCGTTCTCGCGATCGAGAAGGAATGGGGTCTTGATTTTCTCTAGCTCTTATCAATTAGGAGAAAACTCACAACGATCCTCAATCTTCTCAATGAGTGGGTTAGTCTTCTACCACTCCGTTTTCTTCATCATCTCTATCCACCTGAATCAGATGAATGTGTTTGTAGCCGAGTTTGATTTCAAACTCATCTCCGGACTTTAATCCCATCTCCTCGGTGTAAGTCGATCCGATAACGATCTGTCCGTTTTTGTGAACGCTGACGCGGTACGTTGGCTCTCGACCGCGTCCATCTTTCGACCCTTCCGGACTCAGGGGAATTCCCCGTGCGGCTAGAACGGCATCATAAAAATCCGTCAAGTTGACGCGGGTCTGATTACTTTTTGTAACCGTGTAGTATCCACAGCGTTTTGCGGTTTCTCGACGGGGTAAGTGAGAGAGTTCTTTTACTTTTTGAAGCAGGGCTTTTCCAGTTAGTGGTGCTGTTGTCGTTTCACTCATTGCGTTATTAATTATTTATCGGTCACTCAAATGGTATATCGCGTTAGCGAACCAGTAAAACTGGCTTTATAAAAATATAGCGTTAATTTTCTCCATTTCGACACTCTTTCCAAAAAAATCATATTTATCGCTTAATGAGTTCCTACTCATACCTTATCCGAACTCGGTTGAGTAAGGATTCAATTTCTGGCTTTCGCACAAATATACGAGGAGCCGATCCAATGCAATCGTTATTTTCGCGCGCGATGCCCAAAAATGGCCGGATCGTCTATTATCAATCTTGAGACTTCATGCGTCGCTGGAGTTTTTGAATCGTTTGATAGATTTCGGGGAGACGTTTGTAAAGTGCCGCATTTTTTAGCCAAAGTTTGTTGGCAATTGCTGGAAAACCAGAAACGATCGCACCGGGGGCGACATCTTGATGAATTCCCGTTTTTGCTGAGGCGATCGCGCCATCTCCAATTTTGGCTTGATTGGCCACTCCAACTTGGCCGGCAAGAAGAATATTATTGCCTAATGTGACCCTTCCAGCAAGACCGACTTGAGCGGCTAAGGCACAATTAGAACCAATTTTACAGCCATGACCAATCTGTACGAGATTGTCAATTTTTGTATTGCGACCAATTCGGGTTTCTCCTACAGCGGGTCGATCGATCGTGCTATTACAACCAATTTCTACGCTATCTTCTAAAATCGTGCAGCCCGATTGCTGCATTTTGAACCAACCCGAAGAAGTAGGCACGAAACCAAATCCTTCCGCACCGATAACTGCGCCGCTATGAATAACGCAATTCTTTCCAATCTGACTGCGTTCGTGAATCGTACAATTGGCGTGTAATATTGTTCCTCGACCAATACGAACCTGGGGATAAATTACCACATTTGGGTGAATGCAAACGCGATCTTCAATTTCAACATCACCACAAATGACAACATTGGCCCCAATTGAAACATTCTCTCCAATTGTCGCACTCCGGTCGATAGTCGCTTGGGGGTGAATTTCCGGGGTGGGTTGAAAGGGTTGATAAAACAGTGCCAGGGTTCGTGCAAATAATAATCTCGGCTCAGCGGTTGCAATCCAGGCAATTTTTCGTTCGACCGCTTGGCTGATGAGGTCTTCATCTGGTGGTAAAATTAACGCGCTGGCAGCCGTTTTTTTCACGCGATCGGCAAATTTTCTATTCTCAATAAAACTGAGGGTTCCTAGGGTAGCTTCATCTACATCGGCAACGCCACAAATTTCGGGGTCGTCCTCTTGGGTCAGACTCAAACTCGTACGAGTGACTCCATCGCCGAGTTGTTGAATTAATTGGCTGAATTTCATCTTTTTTTATCTCGACCGCCATGACGATCGCTATGGTTGTTGCACCCTGGCATTTTACCGGAGAGTTGGAGTGGATGCTTGTTATTTTCTCTGAAGTAATATCGATCGGAAGATCGCTCTTGTTCTCGTTCAACTTGACGGTCGATGCGAACGATCGTGTTAAAATTCGATGACTCGCTCCAAACTTGCCAAGTGTATTCCTTTGCTCTGTCTAAATATTTGTAAAGTCATCGATTTCTCGTGGCAAGAGGCAGCCCAATGAAACTATTTATCCCCGGTCGTCTTTGTTTATTTGGAGAACATAGCGATTGGGCGGGAGGATATCGCCGCACGAATCCGATTTTAGAAAAGGGCTACACGCTGATAGTGGGAACAAACCAAGGTCTTTATGCAGACGTCAAACCTCATCCCACTCAATTCATTTTTCGGTCTTCTCAAGGAGCATCGGTAGAGTTACCTGCCGACCCCCAAATTTTGCTAGATGAAGCCCGGCGGGGAGGATTTTTTAGCTATGCTGCTGGGGTCGCTTATCAAGTTATTACTCGCTACGCCGTTGCCGGGGTTGAAATTGAAAACGATCGCACGGATCTACCCATTGGCAAAGGTCTCTCTTCAAGTGCGGCTTTATGTGTTTTGGTGGCTCGGGCCTTCAACCGTTCCTACGACCTAAAATTGAGTTCGGACGAAGAAATTGAGTTGGCCTACCAGGGGGAAAGAACGACTTCTTCTCGCTGCGGTCGCATGGACTTTGGATGTGCCTACGGTCGCCGACCCATTTTGATGATTTTCGATGGCGATCGCGTCCGAATTATCCCGCTCGCCGTGCCTCAAGATCTCTTCTTGGTTATTGTCGATTTGGGGGCGAGCAAGGATACCCGCGAAATTCTCCATCAGCTCGATCGATGCTACCCGTTTGCGACTGACGAACTTTGCCAAAATGTACGCTTTTATCTCGGAACGATTAACCGAACTATTACCCAAAATGCCGTTGAGGCTTTAAAACGGGGAGATGCTCGACAAATTGGTAAATTAATGAAGCAAGCTCAAACCCAGTTCGATCGATATCTCAAACCGGCTTGTCTTTCTCAATTAAACGCGCCAATTCTACACGCTCTTTTAGATTATCCTCACCTCAAACCTTATATTTTTGGAGGAAAAGGTGTAGGTTCTCAGGGGGATGGCACGGCTCAGTTTATCGCGAAAAATGCGAAGAGTCAACAGCAAATTATCGATATTATTCACCGAGATTTTCCCCAAATGCGATGTCTGAAACTGTCGATCGAGACAAAAGCGCGAATGGAATCTTAAAGAAAATTAGAGTTATCGATCGCAGACTCGATCGATAACTCTAATTCTAAAACGACGGACGATCTTGGTATTCGTCGCTGGCTCTGGCTGCAGAATCGGTCGAGTTTTTCTCCAATTAAAAAGACCCAGAGAAGATCGTTAAATCCTCTTTCGGTCTTTTTAACAAAGGCTAAAATCAGTGTCGAACCAATCCTCAATCCAAAGAGACCGCATCAACTTCGACGGTTTTTTCAGCGACGGTCGCCGACGGAGTTTGACCCGATTGTGTGGAGTCAGAGGCAACAGCTCGCTCTCCACGAGCTTGAATCCAGTCGGTTGCGATTTGATAGACTTCGCTGAGCAACAGCATCAGAATGGCCACATCATCCACTTGCCCGACAATGGGGAATAAGTCTGGAGAGATATCGATCGGGCTGACCAGATAAGCAAACGTTCCAAATACAATCCACCAACGATATTTCGGATTGCGTAGCGTGTTGCGATACCAGGTTAAAAACGATTGCATAAAATTCTTTTTCATAGTGCCACCATTCACGTTCTTCTCAATTTTGCCCGATCGATCTACGAACTTTGAAGTGTAGATATCCTAACCCGAATCCATCCGGAACGGTCACCATCGAAGATCGAGTGAAAGTTAAGAATTTCAAACCTCAAGTTCTTAACATCGCTCCAAAAATGCCGCACATTCAACGTGAGCAGTTTGAGGAAAGAAATCTGCCAGTTTCACTTGCCGCACTCGGTAAGCCCCATCTGAGGTGAGTAACTTCAAATCGCGGGCGAGGGTAGCGGGTTTGCAGCTGATGTAGGCGATGCGCTGGGGTCGAAGTTGCAGCAAAGACTCGATAACCGCACCATCGCAGCCGCTACGGGGGGGATCGAGCAAAACTCGATCGATGGGGTCCGTGCAATCGATTTCGCCGTCTAGATAGCCCTTGAGCCAGGTTTTCACCTTCCCTTGGTGAAACGTCACGTTATCGATTTCGTTGAGAGTGGCATTTTGCTGTGCCTGCTCCACCGCTGACGGCTGACTTTCCAAACCGATGACCTGTCGAACCCGCGTTGCCAGGGGTAATGTAAACGTGCCGATACCGCAGTAGGCATCGAGCAAAACTTCATCCCCGGTCAGTTGCCATTCTTCGGCGATCGCTTGCAATAAGGCTTCTGCTGCTTCGGTATTCACCTGAAAGAAGGTATCCGATCGCAATTGGAACGTCAGACCGCCGAACTTTTCGTGGAGAAAGGGTCGTCCGGCAACACAGCGCGTCTGGGAACCGAGAATCCGATTGGTGCGATCGCTATTGACATTTAAACAAACCCCCACCAACTTGGGGTAGCGCTCCATCCATTGAGTGGCTTGCTCTTCGAGTCCCGATAGTTTTTGGGATCGACTCACCAGCGTCAGCAAAATTTCCCCGGTGCGGCGACCGATACGCAAGGATAGATGGCGAAGTTTGCCCCGATTTTCCGCTTCGTTATAAATCGACCAACCCTGAGTGTCGATATCTTGCTTCACCTGAGCGAGTAGGGGATCGAGTCGCGGGTCTTGCACGGGACATTGATTCAGGTTTACCAGCTTGTGAGAACCTTTTTGATAGTATCCCGCTTGCACCCGTCCCTGGCTCGATCGCGCCAGAGGGTAAGTGGCTTTGTTTCGATAGCCGAGTTCGTCGCTGGGAACCGGGAGAGAATCGATGGGTGGCTCGCTCATACCGCCGATTCTGGCGAGGGTTTGAGTCACTTGACGGCGCTTGGCTTCAAGTTGGCAGTCGTAGCGAATCTGCTGCCACTGACAGCCACCGCACTTATCGGCAACGATGCAATTCGGGCGTTGCCGGTGGGGGGACTCGTCGAGAAGTTCGTGGAGTTTGCCGTTGGCATATTGGCGTTTGACTCGCACCAAGCGAACCAAAACGCGATCGCCCGGTACGGTATCGGGGACGAAGACAACGCGATCGTTCCAGCGACCGACCCCATCGCCGGTATCCGTTAAATCTTCAATGACGACTTCGAGAATTTGACCCTGCTGCCAAAATTCTGGAGATTCTGAGGCGATCGAAGTATTGGTGGCGTGCATGAGTTTCGTTCTGGTTCCTAAAGTCGCTAAACTACTTAATGGAAGGGCAAGCACGCTCGCGCCGATCCCTATGAGTTGCTAGGAATTTGCGTACGGAATGCGCGCGCCCCTACAATAGTATCTTCAAATACTCCCAATAATTATGAGTGTCGTTAGTCAAGTTATCCTAAAAGCCGATGACGAGCTGCGGTATCCCTCCCAAGGAGAACTTCGCAGTATCGAATCTTTCATGCAAACTGGCGAGCAACGGTTGCGCATTGTCGAAACCCTTGCCGAAAACGAGAAGAAAATCGTTGACAAAGCCAGCCAAGAACTCTGGAAGAAGCGTCCCGATTTTATTGCCCCCGGTGGCAATGCTTTCGGTCAGAAAGAACGGGCGCAATGTCTGAGAGACTACGGTTGGTATTTGCGGTTGGTCACTTACGGTCTTTTGGCCGGAGATAAGGAACCCATCGAAGCCATTGGTATCATCGGCGCGCGGGAAATGTACAATGCCCTGGGCGTTCCCATGCCGGGAATGGTGGAAGGGATGCAGTGTTTGAAAGCTGCGTCTCTAGCACTGCTCGATGCCGACGATGCCGCCGTTGCCGCTCCCTATTTCGACTATATTATTCAGGGAATGTCCTAATTTCTGCGGACAAATTCTAAAAGTCTCATATCTAACGTAGGTGTGAAGCATTTGGGGGAAAATGCCTGGGTGAACCTCAAGGTATCTCGCTCAAATGCTTCACCCTTTGAGTTTTTGAAAATCGTTCCTATTTTCCATTTCCCAGTTTCGAGTTGCAAGCTTCAAGAATCGACTGGTACGCTGCCACCGTTTGGCGAGCGATCGCATCCCAACTGTAATGTTCGATGGCGCAAGCTCGGGCGTTGCTTCCCCGGCGCTTACATTCTTCGGGGTTTTCGAGAGCCGATTTTAGCATCCCAGCCACGGACTCGACATCGCAAGCCCCGACCCAACCGGATTCCGACTCGCCGACCCGATCGCAGATATGCACCCGATCGGAAATCGCCACCGCCGTACCCGCCACCATCGCTTCGGCAACGGCAATGCCAAAGTTTTCGTAATAGGATGGGAGAACGAACAGGTCGGCTCGCCGCAACAAAGCCGCTTTCAAGTCTCCGGTGACAAAACCCGCGATTGCCGTACAATTCGCTAGGGGAGATGCTGCGATCTGCCGTTGAATTCCGGCTTCGTACTCGGGATCTTGGGGGTTGCTGCCGGTGAGGATAAATTGAAACTCCAACCCCTCACTCAACAGTTTTTCTAAAGCCGGAATCAGCAAATCCAGACCCTTTTTCGGTTCGATGCGAGAGAGGAATAGAATCCAGGGTCGATCGAATTTGAGATTCGGTAGATGGGATTTGAGAATATCGAGGGGATCGGTTTCTGGTTTGGTTGGTGGAGATACTCCTAGGGGAATGACCAAATCTCGGGTTTTCGCCCCAAAGCGATCGGAAATTTCCGCTTCTCGATCGGCGGTAAAATGAAGGGCGGCAGCTCCGGCAATGTTGCCTTTTTCTAAAAGTGCGGCGTAAATCTGTTTGAGTTGCTTCTTTTTTTGCAAGTCCGCCGGATCGAGAGTGCCCAGGGGACGCAGAATATAGGGTAAACCGCGCTGCCGTGCCACCCATGCCGCTGCACTCGTCACCGGGGAAAAGAGGGCGTGAATGTGGGCGATATCGTAGTCTGGTGCGTTTTTCCACAGCCAGCGTAGTAGATCGATGGAGAATTTATAGCGTCGGGAAGGGGAGCAGCGAAAATAGCGAACCTGGTATCCTTGTTGGCAGACGGGGCGATCGAGAGGAACGTCTAGAGGCGGCTGACCGATATCGCCGTTGGCATCTGTAGTGAGAATCGTCAGGTTTACCCCTTGTCGCGCCAAAGCAGCAGAAAAGCCCCGTACCATCTGGCTGGGGCCGCCGTAGACGAGAGAGATAGCTGGGACGATTTGGAGAATTTTGAGGCTCATGGGGAATTTCATCGATCGTTGAGATCGGATTGGGCATCGCCTTCATCTGAACTCGATCTTAACTTGGCATAAGCTCATCAAGCCGCAATTGTAAGTTGGGAAAGAGATACGAATCGATCGGTTCGCCTAAACGATATTGTTGCTGCTGGTAAACACCATCAACGAGTTGGCAGATGGTAATAGTCGGTTGCTTTGGATTGCCGATAAACTGCAAACCCCCCAAGCCTCGAAAGTCTACGATCCAATATTCGGGGATCTTTAAAAAAGCATATTCTTCCACTTTTCTGGCATAATCATCTTGCCAATTCGTACTCACCACTTCAGCCACAAGCTGAATCGTACTCCCGTTACAAATGAGGGGTTCTTTTTGCCACAGGGGTTCTTGAGTCAATTGGGCTGTATCCAAAACAACGACATCCGGACGCAATGCTGTGGCTTGTGCGTGTAGTGGTTTAATTAAACAGGTTTTGGGAATCAACCCGTTTAAATTCGCCCGAAAAATTTCGACATACATTCTCCCGGCAATACTCCCAGCAACCGCTTCGTGAGGGCCGGTCGGTGCGAGATCCTTAAGTTCTCCGCCAATGAGTTCGTAGCGCGTATTATCCCCATACTGGGTAAGAAACTCCTCAAAGCTCAGTAATTTGGAGGGAGTATAGGTCATCGATCGCAATTTGGGCGCAACATAACCCAATTCTAAATCGAGCCAACGCGATCGCGCTCGACTCCGATCGAGAATTTCTAGGATTCCAAACCGACGAAATCGCTAAAATCCCATCACTTTCGCCACATCCTCTACATTCGCCTCGATGCCTTGCGTGAACTGACTTTTGCTGTGGGCGATCGCCGTATCGGGGTCTTTGAGACCGTTCCCAGTCAGGACGCAGACCACCGTTGCCCCAGCCGGAACCCGATCTTTCACTTTGAGCAAACCGGCCACGGAGGCGGCGCTAGCGGGTTCGCAGAAGATGCCCTCCGAACCCAACAGGCGATAGGCATGGAGAATTTCTTCGTCGGTGACGGCGGTAAAAGACCCCTTGCTTTCGTCGGCAGCGGCCAGGGCCCGATCCCAACTCGCGGGGTTGCCGATGCGAATCGCCGTGGCGATGGTGTCGGGATTTTCCACGGGTTGGCCGTTG